>NZ_JBQEOE010000003.1:82246-223102 GCF_052045105.1 Lysobacter sp. 22409
GTCCGTCTGGATTCCCTTCGGTCAAAGCTAACCAAAGAAAAGGGCTCTCCTTGCAAGGGCACAGGCCACGAGTGCGATGCCCGCGCCGGGATTTTTCGATAAGACGTCCCTGTCTTATCGAAAAACGGCGCACGTCCTGTGCGCCGCCCTCCGGGTCTCCATTTGACCGGTAAAGCGGCAAAGCGGCAAAGCACAGCAAGGGCTAAGTGCAAGTGCAAGTACGAGACCAATTGTGCAGAGCGAACTTGAAGCATCACGGTCGCGGCTTGCGCCGCTCCTACCCCTCAAGCCGCTACGCGCCATGGCCAGAAAGATTTTGCTGTTGCCGTGCGCCGATTCGTACTAGCGAAGGCAATCGAAGACCCGGAGGGCGGCGCGCAAGGATGCGCGCCGTTTTTCATCGGGACAGGAATATCCCGTATGAAAAATCCCCGCGTATACACCGCTCGTGCGGGCCTGTGATTCAAAGAGAAAGCGTTTTTCTTTGGTTACTTTCTTTTGTCGCTTTTGACAAAAGAAAGTAACCCGCCGCTTTAGTGGCGGAAACTTTTGGCGTTTGATCTTGATCTTGCTTGAGCGAAACGCCGCAAAGCCGTTGCAGCGCGGTCGCGGCTCGCGCCGCTCCTACCCCTGCGGAAGCACGCCGCTTCGATGCGTGGCATCGGCGCAGTTGCTTCTGCGCGTCCCGCGGTCGCGGCTCACGCCGCTCCTACAGGAGAGCACCTACGGCGGTTCGTGGCTTCGATTGATGGCTGTGACGACCGCGCGTCCCTCGCCTCACTCGTCCCCGATCGCCACCGGCCGCTGCGGATCCTCGATCCAACCGCTCCAGGAACCGGTATACAACGCCGCCCCGTCGAAACCGGCATGCGCCATCGCCAGCAGATGGTGGCAGGCGGTCACGCCAGAGCCGCACATCACCGCGGTCTGCGCCGGCGCGCGGCCCGCGAGCAAGGGCGCGAATTCGCCGGCGAGCGTTTCGCTCGACTTGAAGCGGCCATCGGCGAGGTTGTTCGCATACGGGCGGTTGCGCGCACCGGGCACGTGGCCGGCGACGCGGTCGAGCGGTTCGACTTCGCCGCGGAAGCGCTCGCCGGCGCGCGCGTCGATCAGCAGGCCGCCGGAATCGAGCAAGGAACGCACGTCCTGCGCATCCAGCACGCGACGCGCGTCATAGCTGGCTTCGTAGCGGGTCGCTGCCGGCGCCGGCACGAGGTCGTCGCTCGGCAGGCCGAGCGCGGTCCAACGCTGCCAGCCGCCGTCGAGCACGGCGACGCGCTGGTGGCCGAGCACGCGCAGCAGGAACCACAGGCGCGCCGCGGCCAGGGCGCCGTCGCCGTTGTCGTAGACCACGACCTGGTGCTGCGGGGTGATGCCCCAGCGCCCGAGCGCGGCGGTGAAATCGTCGGCCTCGGGCCAGGGATGACGGCCGCCGCCCGATTTGCGGTGATCGGACAGGTCGCGGTCGAGATGCGCGTAACGCGCGTCTGGCACATGCGCCTGGCGATAAGCGGCTTCGCCCGCGGCCTTGTCGTTGAGAGCGAAGCGCGCGTCGACGACGATCAGATCGTCGCGGCCCAATGCCGCAGCGAGGTCCTCGGCCGATACCAGGGTGGTCCAGTCGCTCATCGGGTCGTCTCCAATCGCTGCCGCAGGTTCAACAGCATCGATGCGGTCGCGCCCCAGATGCGTTGGCTCGGATAGCGGTATTCGAGCACGTGGCGGGCGCGGCCCTTGTACTCGAGGGTGCGCGTAGTGAGGTTGTCGGGGTCGAGCAGGAAGGCCAGCGGCACTTCGAACACCTCGGCGACTTCGTTCGGGTCGGGCCGCGCGACGTAGGCCGGGTCGATCACCGCGACCAGCGGCAACACGCGAAAGCCGGTAATCGTCACCAGCGGGTCGAGGAAACCGAGCGGCGCGATCAACGCGGCCGGCACGCCGATTTCCTCTTCGGTCTCGCGCAAGGCGGCCGCGACCGCATCGGCATCGCCGGGTTCGATGCGGCCGCCGGGAAAGCTCACCTGACCGCCGTGCTGGCGCAGGCCATCGGTGCGGCGCGTGAGCAGCACTTGTACGCCGTCGGCGCGCGGCACCAGGCCGACCAACACCGCCGCCTGCGCATGCGAGGCGTCGTCGGGCAGCAGCCCGGTCAGATCGTCGAGGTTCCAGCCGTCGCTCTCCGGCGCGGCATCGAGCGGATGCAGCGCCGCCAGCAGACGGGTGCGTTCGCGCGAATCGCCGTCGAGGAAGTCGGCGCCCATGAAGGCCGGTGTTGGCGCAGGCGCGGTCACCGCAGCTTCGACTCGCGCTGTGGCAACACTACTTCCATCAGGCGCAGGCGCTCATCGTCGTTCATCTGCGACCAACGGGCAATTTCGGCCGTGGTGCGGTGGCAGCCCGAACACAGGCCGTCGTCGCCGAGTTGGCAGACACCGATGCACGGACTCAGCACCGCGCGGAATGTCGTCATATCGTCCACCGAGGCCATGCCGCCATTGTGCCTGGCGGGGCGACCTCGTAAAGCCCGACCGAGCGATCGGCAGGCCGTGCGAAACATCGGGCACCGCGCATCGAGTCCTGATATCGCTCGACCCGCCGCCCCGCTCCAGAAACGACTTGCGCCGGGCTAGCCGGCGCAAGTCTGTGACGCTTGTCTGATCTTACTTGACGCTGACCAGCTTGATTTCGAACTGCACGGCGACGTTCGGCGGGTACGGCGTGCGCGGGTCGGCGCCGTAGGCCTTGTCGGCCGGCAGAGTCACTTCCCACTTCGAACCGCTCGGCATCTGCAGCAGCACTTCGCGCATCGCCGCCATTTCGATTTCGCTGACCTTGATCGACGGAATCGAGTTGGCCGGACGCGCCTGCTCGGGACGCTGGCCCCACGGGAACGGACCGGCGACTTCCAGGGCGACGGTGCTGGCCTGGGTCGGCTTGGCGCCGGTACCGGTGTCGATGATGCGGTACTGCACGCCGCTCGGCAGCGTCTTCACGCCGGCCTTGGCCTTGTTGCCGTTGATGAAGGTGTCGCTCTTGCCCTTGTTTTCGGCAGCGGCCTTGTCCCACTCGGCCTTGGCCTTGTCCTGCTGGCGCTTCTGCATGTTCTGCACGGCAGTGCGCAGCTGGTCGACCGGCACCGACGGCTGCTTCTTGGCATAGCCGTCCTGCAGACCCTTGACGATCGTGTTGACATCGACCTGCTCACCGCTTTCGACGGCATTGCGGCCGAGGTCGTAACCGAGCGCATAGCTCAGCTTGCCCTTCTCGGAAGAAGTGTCCTGCGCGACGGCGTTGCCGGCGGTCAGTGCCAGGGCCGCAACGGCGGCAGCAATCAAACGCAACTTCATTCGGTGGAATCTCCGGTAATGGCACGGGGCGACTGCGTCGCCCCGATCGGCTAGGGGCATAGTCCAATCATGCCCCGATGTAGAAGCCCTGGGTCGGTCGTAAGTGCCCGACAGGACGAGTTAGGATACCGGCGGCAGCGCTTAACCGCCACTGACGACCGGAGATCTGACCGCGACGCAGGGCCGGAGTTCCCTGCCTGCCGCTCCCCATCCCCCCGGAATCCTACGGCCATCACATGACCGAATCGCCCCTGCTGATCGCCGATCGCGGCGCCGTGCGCCAGATCACCGTCAACCGTCCCGACAAGCTGAACGCGCTCAATGCCGCGACCCTGGACGCCCTGCTGGCCGCCTTCGAAGCCGCCGCCGCCGACCCGGCCGTGCGCGCCGTGGTCCTGACCGGCGCCGGCCCCAAGGCCTTCGTCGCCGGCGCCGACATCTCGGAAATGAACACCCTGCCCCCGGTCCAGGGCCGCGACTTCTCCCAGCGCGGGCAGAAACTGATGCGCCGGATCGAGAAGATGCCCAAGCCCGTCATCGGCATGATCAACGGCTTTGCCCTCGGCGGCGGCCTGGAACTGGCGATGGGCTGCCACCTGCGCATCGCCTCCGACAACGCCAAGATCGGCCAGCCCGAGATCAACCTCGGCCTGATCCCGGGCTTCGGCGGCACCCAGCGCCTGCTGCGCCTGGCCGGCCGCGCCGCCACCCTGGAGCTGTGCCTGGTCGGCGCCCCGATCGACGCCGCGCGTGCGCGCGAGCTGGGCATCGTCAATCGCGTGGTGCCGGCGGCCGAACTTGAGGCCGAGACCTTCAAGCTCGCCGAACAGCTCGCCGCGGCCGCGCCGCTGGCGCTGCGCGGCGTGCTCGACTGCATCGCGGTCGGCGGCGAATGCGGGATCGAAGAAGGTTTGGAATACGAAACCGCGCAGTTCGGCCTGATGTTCGCGACCGACGACATGCGCGAAGGCACCACCGCCTTCCTCGAACGGCGCAAGCCCGCCTTCGCCGGAACGTGAGCGAGCGCACATCCGCGCCCTGCCGCTGCGGCTGCGCCGATGCGCGCGGCGCGGCGGCGCACGCGATCGTCGCGGCGCTGGCGCAGGACGACCTGGATGCCGCGATCGCGCTCGGTTTGTTGAGCGCGAATTTCGACGACGGCGACGGCATCGTCTGTCGCCAGTGCACCGGCGCCTGCACCCAGGCGCTGCGCAGCGCGCGCGAGGCGCGCGTGCGCGCCCTGGCGGCGCGCGAACGTTACCGCGCACGCAACCTTCGTCTGCAGCGACGCGCCGACGAACGCGCCGCACAACGCGCGGCGACGCCTGCGCCCACGAGCGCAGCCGATAATTCAGTTGGCGACACCATTGCCGACACCTCTCCCCCCGCCACGCAGCGCCCGGCCCTGCCTTCGGCCGCCGCGGCCGCCTTGGCCCGCGCCAAGGCCAAGGCCGCGCAGCGCGGACCGACCTGAGACCGACCCTCCGCATGGCCAAGACCTCCCCGCCCGCCGCCAAGCCCGCCAGGAACGCCGCCAGCAAGACGCTCAAGCAGGCGACCAAAAAAGTCGCCAAGAAAGCCGTCGCAAAACCTGCTGCGAAACTCCCGGCCAAGCGCGCTGCAAGCAAACCGGCTGCGACCAAGCCGGCGGCAAAAAAGACCGCGAAACCGGCCGGAAAACGCGTCGCCCGTCTCGTTCCGGCCGAGATCGAGGAGATGTTCTCGCGCCTGCAGGCCTTGAACCCGAAGCCGACCACCGAACTCGAATACAGCACGCCGTTCGAGTTGCTGGTCGCCGTGGTGCTGTCCGCGCAGGCCACCGACGTCGGCGTCAACAAGGCCATGCGCAAGTTGTTCCCGGTCGCCAACACGCCGCAGGCGATCGCCGCGCTCGGCGTCGACGGGCTCAAGCCCTACATCGCCACGATCGGCCTGTTCAACACCAAGGCCGCGAACGTGATCGCCTTGTCGCAACAGCTCATCGACCTGCATGGCGGCGAGGTGCCGCACGACCGCGCCGCGCTCGAAGCCCTGCCCGGGGTCGGCCGCAAGACCGCCAACGTCGTGCTCAACACGGCCTTCGGCGAACCGACCATGGCGGTGGACACCCATATCTTCCGCGTCTCCAACCGCACCGGCCTGGCGCCCGGCAAGGACGTGCGCGCGGTCGAGGACGGCCTGCTCAAGGCGGTGCCCGCGCACTATCTGCAGGACGCGCATCACTGGTTGATCCTGCACGGACGTTACGTTTGCAAGGCACGCAAGCCCGATTGCCCGCACTGCGCGATCCGTGATCTGTGCCGCTTCACAGACAAAACGCCCGGCGAACCCGAGCCCATAGCGGCTTGATTTAAAAAGAAAATCCAACCGGTGCGCCGTGCTTGCGCGAGCGTCATCGCAGCGTCATGCCTGCGAAATAAGTCAGATCTGTCACATTTACGCAACTTTCACACTCTAGCCTGCGCGCCATCACTCCACGCCTCAGGGCTAGACCATGAAACTCTCCCGCAACACCCTTGCCGTCGCGTTGTTCGCCGCTCTCGCAGCGCCCGCCGCGCACGCCGAAATCGCACTCGACGTCATCGGCGACTCGGAAGTCACCTTCGAAGGTCTGCTGCAGGCGGATTACAACGATTTCAACAGCGACGTCCTCAACCTCAACGCCGACGTGCCGGACGGCAAAGACAACGACAACGAACTGCGCCGCGCCGAGCTGGTGCTGAAGGGCAAGGGCCCGGGCAACATCGAGTGGGTCGCCGGTTACGACGCCAAGGCCGACAAGTTCCTCGACGTCAATCTGAAGTACAAGCTCGGCGGCAACGCCAACCACTACATCCAGGTCGGCCAGTACAAGCAGCCGAACAGCCTGGAAGAGCTGTCCTCGACCAAGAACAACGACTTCATCTCCAAGGCGATGGTGACCAACACCTTCGGCGTGGCGCGCCGTCTCGGCGCCGCCTACAGCTACGGCACCAACGACTGGAGCCTGACCGCGAGCTACTTCGGCCGCGAGCTGACCCGTAACCTCGCCCACGGCTCGGGCTACGGCCTGCGCGGCACCTTCGCGCCGATCAACGAGAAGGGCAACATCCTCCACTTCGGCCTGTCCTACGTCGACCTCGACACCGACGCCGACACCGTGCGCATCCGCACCCGTCCGCAGGTCGACCTCGCGGCCGGCCGCCTGGTCGACACCGGTAACCTGCTCAACGTCGACCGCCAGAACACCATCGGCGCCGAGGCGATGTGGGTGCACGGCCCGGTCAAAGTCCAGGCCGAGTACATGCGTTCGGAATTCGACCGCTACGCCACCCGCTCCATCGCCCAGCCGGGCAAGAAGTTCAGCGGCGACAGCTTCTACGTCAGCGGCGTGTGGAACATCACCGGCGAGACCTGGGGCTACAAGGGCGGCGTGCCGACCACCCCGCTGCCCGACGAGCCCGCCAGCGGCATGTGGCAGGTCGGCCTGCGCTACGACAAGATCGACCTCAACGACGGCTCGCTGCGCCCGGGCGCGACCCCGACCGCCGCTCCGATCGTCGACGGCGTGCTCGGCGGCGAAATGGACGCCTGGACGGTCGGCGTGAACTGGTACTGGCGCTCGAACTTCAAGTTCATGCTCGACTACTCGATCGTCGACAGCTCGCGCTACATCGGCAAGACCAGCGCCACCTACTCGCAGACCGCGGCCTACAACAACCGCACCTTCAACCGCGTCGTCGACGACAGCCCGAACGTGATCTCGGCGCGCGTGCAGTTCTACTGGTAAGCCGCGGCTTACCGCTCCGATCGGACATCTCTCCCCCTCGATCGGCAACGATCGTTACGGGCGCGGCCTAGGCCGCGCCCTTCTTTTGCGCGCACCGTGCGTCGGAAAGAAAGGGATGTCACGTCTCTGTCATGTTTTCGCCTCGTGACTGTCATCGAACCGTTATGAAATTCGCCGCAACGGATTCGTGCCAGCCGTCTCTCTTCAGGAGCTCACCGTGTTCAAGTCTCTGTCCTTCCGCCTGACCGCACTCGCCCTCGCGACCGCGTTCGCCGTCAACGCCCAGGCCGCCGACGTCACCGGCGCGGGCGCGTCGTTCGTGTATCCCGTGATGTCGAAGTGGTCGGCCGACTACGCCAAGTCGACAAGCAAGAAAGTGAACTACCAGTCGATCGGCTCCGGCGGCGGCATTGCCCAGATCAAGGCCGCGACGGTCGACTTCGGTTCCTCCGACGCCCCGCTCAAGCCCGAAGAGCTCGCCAAGTTCGGCCTGGCCCAGTTCCCGTCGGTGATCGGCGGCGTGGTGCCGGTGATCAACGTGCCGGGCGTGGCCTCGGGCGCGATGAAGCTCGACGGCGCGACCCTCGCCGGCATCTTCCTCGGCAAGATCAGCATGTGGAACGACCCGGCGATCGTCGCCCTCAACGGCGGCCTGAAGCTGCCGGCGAAAAAGATCACCGTCGTCCACCGTTCCGACGGTTCGGGCACGACCTTCAACTTCGTCAACTACCTGTCCAAGGTCAGCGGCGATTGGAAGAGCTCGGTCGGCGAAGGCACCGCGGTCAAGTGGCCGACCGGCATCGGCGGCAAGGGCAACGAAGGCGTGGCCGCCTACGTCAAGCAGATCCAGGGCGGCATCGGCTATGTCGAGCTGTCGTACGCGCTGCAGAACAAGATGGCGTACTCGCGCCTGAAGAACGCCGACGGCAATTTCGTGCTGCCGACCGACGAGACCTTCTCGGCCGCCGCCGCCAGCGCCAACTGGGCCGACGCCAAGGACTTCTACCTGGTCATGACCAATGCGCCGGGCGAGAACTCTTGGCCGATCACCGCGACCAACTTCATCCTGATGTACAAGCAGCCCAAGAACGCCGCCGGCGCCAAGAACGCCAAGGAATTCTTCCGCTGGGTCTACGCCAACGGCGACCAGCAGGCCAAGACGCTCGACTACGTGCCGCTGCCGGACGCGCTGGTCAAGCAGATCGAGACCTACTGGACGGCGAACATGAACTACTGATCCGACCGATCGTCGGATCCGGGGGGATCCTTCAGATTGGGGAGATCGGACGAAACGGGCCTTCGGGCCCGTTTTGTTTTGGGCGCGGGATCGGGATCGGGATCGGGATCGGGAATCGGGAATCGGGAATCGGGATCGGGATCGGGATCGGGAATCGGGAATCGGGAATCGGGAGTGGGGAGTGGGGAGTCGAGAATTGGGAGCCGGGAGACTTCAGCATCCGGCCTGGATGAAACCCCGGGTACTCGGCTCCGCCGAAGTTCAGCGGAGCCCGCCTTCGCGGGAACGGCGGTAGCTGGGTGAGAGGACTCTGCCCCGCCATCGTCCCGACGACGACGCTAGGGACGCGCACCAGCCCCTGGCCCGACGCCTCAAATCGCCCGTGCCGCAGTCGAATCGGAAACCGTGCCTGGGGCGGTTTGTTACCGCCAAACAGCAGCTCCAGCCCCGCAAACCGCGACTTTCAACACCCCTCCCGCCCTTTCGCTACAGATTCATTACGAATCCATGTCATAGCCGTGTAACAAAAAGATCATCAAATGGCGCCATCCGAGCCGGCGCCCTCGCCGGCCTTCTTTCATGGAGCTGTACATGAAATCGTCGCCGGCCCGCATCGCCGTCCTCTCTATCGCCATTACCCTGGCCGCCGCCGCGTGCTCGGGCAGCCAGACGCCGGCCCCGGCCGCCGACGGCAAGACCGAGGCCGCTACGCCCGCGGGCGACCAGGTCGCCGCGCAGATCACCGGCGCCGGCGCGACCTTCATCTTCCCGCTGCTGTCGAAGTGGTCGGACGACTACAACAAGGCCACCGGCGCCAAGGTCAACTACCAGTCGATCGGTTCCGGCGGCGGCATCGCCCAGATCAAGGCCGGCACGGTCGATTTCGGCTCCTCCGACAAGCCGCTGCCGAGCGAAGAGCTCGCCGCCGCCGGCCTCGGCCAGTTCCCCTCGGCGATCGGCGGTGTGGTGCCGGTGGTCAACGTCGAAGGCATCGAAGCCGGCAAGCTGCGCCTGACCGGCCCGCTGCTCGCCGACATCTTCCTCGGCAACGTCGGCAAGTGGAACGACGCGGCGATCGCCGCGGTCAACCCGGGCGTCGCCCTGCCCGACCTGAAGATCAACATCGTCCACCGCTCCGACGGTTCGGGCACCACCTTCAACTTCTCCAACTACCTGTCCAAGGTCAGCCCGGCCTGGCAGAGCAAGGTCGGCGAAGGCACCTCGGTGCAGTGGCCCGGCGGCGTGGGCGGCAAGGGCAACGAAGGCGTGGCTTCGTACGTGAAGCAGATCAAGGGTTCGATCGGCTACGTCGAACTGGCCTATGCGCTGCAGAACAAGATGGCGCACACGCAGTTGCAGAACGCCGCGGGCAACTTCGTCCAGCCGAGCGCCGAGGCCTTCCAGGCCGCGGCCTCGACCGCCGACTGGGCCAGCGCGAAAGACTTCAACCTGGTCATCACCAATGCCGGCGGCGCGCAATCCTGGCCGATCACCGCGACCAATTTCATCCTGATGTACAAGCAGCCCAAGGACGCCAAGCGCAGCGCCGACACCCGCGCGTTCTTCAAGTGGGCCTTCGAGAACGGCCAGTCGCAGGCGCAGGGCCTGGACTACGTGCCGCTGCCGCCGGAACTGGTCAAGCAGATCGAAGCCTACTGGGCTGCCGAGTTCAAGTGACGAATCGGCCCGCGCGCGCAAGCGCGTGGCTTTGCCGATTCGTCATCTCCGCGCAGACGGAGATCCACCGGACTTTCGTGCGAGAACGACTGAAGTCTTTAGATCCCCGCCTAGGCGGGGACAACGAGCAGGAAAGTTTTTAGCAACCCATCGCCGAAACTTCATCGGCAACTCAGTAGCACCGCCTCGAATCAACACCCCGCATCCGCCACAGCCCCGCACGCTCCCGATGCAACGCACTGCCACGACGGACCTCCCTTCGCAATGAACGCGACCGCCCTACCCGCCCGATCCGGTATTTCCAGCCGCGATGGCAAAGATGCGCGCAACGACCGTCTGTTTCGTTATGTGCTCACCGCCACCGTCATCTTCGTTCTGTTCGCTCTCGCCAGCGCCGCCTTGTCGATGCTCTGGGGCGGCCGCCACGTGCTGGCCAAGGAAGGTCTCGATTTCTTCATCACCGCCGAATGGAACCCGGTCGAGGACCAATACGGCGCGCTCGTTCCGATCTACGGCACCATCGTCACCGCGCTGATCGCGATGGTGATCGCCGTGCCGGTGAGCTTCGGCATCGCCTTCTTTCTGACCGAAGTCGCGCCGCGCTGGGCGCGCGGCCCGATCGGCACCGCCATCGAGCTGCTCGCCGGCATTCCCTCGATCATCTACGGCATGTGGGGCCTGTTCGTGTTGGTGCCGGTGATGACCGAACACGTCACGCCCTGGCTCAACGACAACGTCGGCACCTGGCCGGTGATCGGCAAGCTGTTCCAGGGCCCACCGCTCGGCATCGGCATGCTCACCGCCGGCATCGTCCTGGCGATCATGGTGATCCCGTTCATTTCCTCGGTGATGCGCGAAGTGTTCCTGACCGTGCCGACCCGTCTCAAGGAGTCGGCCTACGCGCTGGGCTCGACCAAGTGGGAAGTCAGCTGGGACATCGTCCTGCCCTACACCCGCTCGGCGGTGATCGGCGGCGTCTTCCTCGGCCTCGGCCGCGCCCTCGGCGAAACCATGGCGGTCGCCTTCGTGATCGGCAACTCGGTCAACTTCTCGGCTTCGTTGCTCGAACCCGGCACGACCATCGCCGCGCTGATCGCCAACGACTTCGGCGAAGCCACCGAGACCTATCGCTCGGCCCTGCTGCTGCTCGGCTTCGTGCTGTTCATCGTGACCTTCTTCGTCCTCGCCGCCGCACGGCTGATGCTGATGCAACTCTCGCGCAAGGAGGGCAACTGATGAACGCGACTCCCGCTCCCATCGACGCCGAACTGCAGCGCCGCCACCGCGTCGCCGATTCGCTGTACGGCCGGCGCCGCGTGTTCAACGCGATCGCCGTGATCATGGCCTGCGCGGCCGCCGCGTTCGGCCTGTTCTTCCTCGGCTGGATTCTCTACACCCTGCTCGCCAAGGGCCTGGGCGGCATCAACCTCGCGCTGTTCACCCAGAACACGCCGCCGCCGATGCAGGAAGGCGGCCTGCTTAACGCGTTCTTCGGCAGCGCGGTGATGTGCCTGATCGCGATCGTGCTCGGCACGCCGCTCGGCATCGCCGCCGGCACCTGGCTGGCCGAGTACGGCGCCGGCCGCAAGATCGGTACCGTGGTGCGCTTCGTCAACGACATTCTGTTGTCGGCGCCGTCGATCGTGCTCGGCCTGTTCGTCTACACCTTGGTGGTAATGCAGAGCGGCGGCAATTTCTCGGCCTTGGCCGGTGCGATCTCGCTGGCCTTCATCGTGCTGCCGGTGGTGGTGCGCACCACCGACGAAATGCTGCGCCTGGTGCCTTCGCAGATGCGCGAGGCCGCGCTGTCGCTCGGCGTGCCGCAGTGGAAGGTGATCGTGCAAGTGCTGTACCGCAGCGCCTCGGCCGGCATCGTCACCGGCGTCCTGCTCGCCCTGGCGCGTATTTCCGGCGAGACCGCGCCGCTGCTGTTCACCGCTTTCGGCAACCAGTACTGGAGCCACAACGTGCTGCAGCCGATGGCCAGCGTGCCGGTGGTGATGAACCAGTTCGCCGGCAGCCCCTACGAAACCTGGCAGACCCTCGCCTGGGCCGGCGCCCTGGTGCTCACCTTCTTCGTCCTGATCGTCAGCCTGCTCGCCCGCGCCCTCGTGTTGCGCAATCGGATCTCCAATGACTGATCTCTCGAACCAACCCGTTGCCCGGACCCCGGCCATGAACGATGCACGCCTTTCCGTCGCCACCCCGGACCGCGCCGCGGCCGTGGTCGGCGCTTCGCCGGTCAAGCTCGCCGCGCGCGGCCTGAACTTCTACTACGACAAGTTCCATGCGCTGAAGTCGATCGACCTGGAGATCCCCGAGAAGCAGGTCACCGCGCTGATCGGCCCCTCGGGTTGCGGCAAGTCGACCCTGCTGCGCATCTTCAACCGCATCTACGCGCTGTACCCGAAGCTGGAAGCGCGCGGCGAAGTGCTGCTCGACGGCGAGAACATCCTCGACCCGAAGTACCCGATGAACCGCCTGCGCAGCAAGGTCGGCATGGTGTTCCAGAAGCCGGTGCCGTTCCCGATGACGATCTTCGAGAACGTGGCCTACGGCATCCGCCACCACGAGAAGTTGTCGAAGTCGGAAATGAACGACCGCGTCGAGCAGGCCCTGCGCCAGGGCGCGCTGTGGGACGAGGTCAAGGACAAGCTGGGCCAGAGCGCCCTGGGCCTGTCCGGCGGCCAGCAGCAGCGCCTGTGCATCGCCCGCGCGGTGGCGTTGAAGCCGTCGGTGTTGCTGCTCGACGAACCGACCTCGGCGCTCGACCCGATCTCGACCAGCCGCATCGAGCAGCTCGTCGAAGAGCTCAAGAAGGACTACACGATCGCGATCGTGACCCACAACATGCAGCAGGCCGCACGTGTGTCCGATTTCACCGCCTTCATGTACCTGGGCGACCTGATCGAGCACGGCCCGACCGAACAGATTTTCTCCAAGCCGACGAAGCAGCAGACCGAGGATTACATCACGGGCCGCTTCGGTTGAAGCGGCCGGGATTGGGAATTCGGGATGGGGGGTTGGTAAAAGCTTTCCCCCGCTCCCGCAGACTCTCCCGACCTCGCAGCTTTCGCTTTACGAATCCCGTTTCTCCAATCCCTAATCTCGGCCCTTCGCCATGAGCACCCAAATGCACGACCACATCGTCAAGAGCTACGACGACGAGCAGCGCCGCCTGCTCGACGAAACCCTGCGCATGGGCGAGATGGCCGCGTCCCAGCTCGAAGCCGCGCTCGACGTGGTCCAGCGCCGCGACGACAAGGCCGCCGAGCGGATCATCGCCAACGACGAGGCGATCGACGCGCTCGAACAGGAAATCAGCCACGACGTCATGAAGCTGGCCCTGCGCGGGCCGATGGCGCGCGACCTGCGCGAAATCCTGGCGGCGATCCGCATCGCCTCGGACATCGAGCGCGTCGGCGACTACGCCGCCAACGTCGCCAAGCGTTCGACCGCGCTGAATCTGTCGCCGCCGCTGCCGCACGTGGCCGGCCTGCACGCGCTGGGCACCCTCGCGGTCAAGCAACTGCGCGACGTGCTGTCGGCCTATCGCGACAACGACATCGAACTGGCGCAGAGCGTGCGCGCCCGCGACGCCGAGGTCGACACCGCCTACACCGGCCTGTTCCGCGAGCTGCTGACCTACATGATGGAAGACGCGCGCAGCATCACCGCCTGCACCCATTTGCTGTTCATGGCCAAGAACATCGAGCGTATCGGCGACCACGCCACCAACATCGCCGAGAACGTCTGGTTCCTGGTCAAGGGCGAAGAGCAGTTGCCGCCGCGCGAGAAGCGCGACGACACCAACACCACCGGCGCGGTCTGACCTCGCCCCCCGCTCCGGCAGGCTCCGGAGCGGGATTCGCGCAGACGCGTCGCGCTGCGTTGCAACAAAACCGCGGGACCCGGCCGATGCCGTCGGCCGATCGGCCGAATCTCTAGTCCACTTGCCGCCTCGTCGGCTGGCCTCCCCAGCCCTGCAAACGGTTACAGCCGTTCCAGACTGAATCCGCTCTAAACGAATCCGCCAACGGCGTCGCAATCGCGAACCGATCGGCCCCTCTCCAAACTCTTGGTACATGCCCGCAGCGCCCTGCCGCGGTGTATTTTGCGTACCTCGGAGGAGACCCGGGCATGACCTTGCTGATAGCGAACGGGGATTTGGCGGCCGCCCGATCGGGCGACCGCGCCGCGCTGGAGCGCGTGCTGACGCACTCGCGCCAGGATCTGCGCCGCTACGCCGAGTACCACTGCGTCATCAACGACATCGAGGATGCGGTCCAGGAAAGCCTGATCACCGTCTCGCGCAAGTTGCGCGACCTGCGCGTGCTCGAATGCTTCGTTTCTTGGACCTTCCGCATCGTCAAGCGCGAGTGCAACCGTCTCAAGCGCGGTCGGCGTATGCTCAGCGGCGACGTCATCACCGATGAAATCCTGCCGGTGGTCACTCCCGAGCCCTGCGAATGGCGCCACGATGTCGCCGCCGCACTCGAATCCCTGCCTGCGCACTACCGCGAAATCGTCCTGTTGCGCGACCTGGAGGGCCTGACCATCGCCGAGATCGGCGATCAGCTCGGGCTCAGCCGCGAAGCGGTGAAATCGCGCCTGCATCGGGCTCGCGTCCTGGCCCGCGAGTATCTCGCTCCGTGACGCATCCCTGCCTCGCTTCCACCCGTATCGCCAAGCCGCCCCCGGATTCGTAACCGCTCACTTCGATACCGTTGCACATCGCATCCAGACGGAACCCGGCACACTGGGCCGTTCATCCCGCCGGCGGGCCTCCCGCCGTCATCGCCACGTAGGAGTCATCCATGTCCAAGCAAATCAAGAAGCCCATCGCCCTCGCTATCGGCGCCACCCTGCTCGGCGGCCTGAGCCTGTCGGCTTCCGCGTTCGCCATGAGCGATCTCTCCCAGGGCTATCTGCTCGGCGCCCAGCAGGCTCCGCCGGCCGCCGAGAAGGCCGCCGACGCCAAGGCCGCCGCCGACACGACCAAGCACGCCGAAGGCACCTGCGGCGCCGACAAGAAGGCGAAGGAAGGCAGCTGCGGCGGCGACAAGAAGCACGCCGAAGGCAAGTGTGGCGAAGGCAAGTGCGGTGCCGACAAGAAGAAGGCCGGCGAAGGCAAGTGCGGTGAAGGCAAGTGCGGCGCCGACAAGAAGAAGGCCGGTGAGGGCAAGTGCGGCGAAGGCAAGTGCGGTGGCGACAGCAAGGCCGCCGCTGCGCCCGCTACCGGCACGGCCGCTCCTGCCGCGACCAAGGCCAAGAAGGCCGCCGAGGGCAAGTGCGGCGAAGGCAAGTGCGGCGGTTCGATCTGATCGCTGCGCATCGATGACGATGGACGGCTCGCGTCCCCTGAAACCGGATGCCGTCGGCCTCGGCCTGCGGCGGGCCCTGCTGGGCCCGCTGCAGTCCGCCGCGGCCGGTGATTTCGATTTCCTCGAATGCGCGCCGGAGAACTGGATCGGCATCGGCGGCCGCTACGGCGAAGCGCTGCGCGAGTTGAGTTCGCGCCACGCGCTGGTCTGCCACGGCTTGTCGCTGTCGCTGGGCGGCACCGAGCCGCTCGACGAAACCTTCCTGATCCGCGTCCGCCGTTTTCTCGACGAACACCGCGTCGCCTGCTACAGCGAGCACCTGAGCTATTGCAGCGACGACGGCCATCTCTACGACCTGCTGCCGATCCCGTTCACCGAGGAAGCCGTGCACCACGTCGCCGCGCGCATCCGCCGCACCCAGGACATCGTCGGCCGCCGCATCGCGGTCGAGAACGCCTCCTACTACGCCGCGCCGCACCAGGAAATGAGCGAGATCGAGTTCACCCGCGCGGTGCTCGCCGAAGCCGATTGCGAGCTGCTGCTCGACGTCAACAACATCTACGTCAATTCGATCAACCATCGCTACGACGCGCGCGAATTCCTCGCCGCGATGCCGGGCGAACGCATCGCCTACCTGCACGTCGCCGGCCATTACGACGAGGCCGAAGACCTCAAGGTCGACACCCACGGCGCCCCGGTCAAGCACGAAGTCTGGTCGCTGCTCGGCGACGCCTACCGTTTGTTCGGCGCGCGCCCGACCCTGCTCGAACGCGACTTCAATTTCCCGCCGTACGAGGAACTCGTCGGCGAGCTCGACATCGTCCGCCAGGTGCTGCGCGAAACCGCGCCGCAAACCGCCGCGCCCAGTGCGCGGGCCCAAGCCGCACGATGAGCGACGACGCAAGCATGAGCGACGCCCCTTCGCGACTGCGCGCGCAGCAGTTCGAGCTGACCCGCCACCTGCGCGACCCGGCAACCAGCCCGGCGCCCGCCGGCATCGAAGACCGCCGCCTCGGGATCTATCGCGACCTGCTGTTCAACAATATCGAAGGCCTGTTGGCGAGCAATTTCCCGGTCATCCGCAAGCTGCTCGGCGAGCGACGCTGGACCGCGCTGGTGCGCGATTTCTACCGCGACCATCGCTGCCACACCCCGCTGTTCGCCGAGATCGCCCGCGAATTCCTGCGCTACCTGCCCGAACGCGACGACGGCGATCCGCCCTTCCTGGCGGAGCTGGCGCATTACGAATGGGTCGAACTCGCGCTGCAGCTCAGCGAAGCGCAGGCACCGCAGGACGACGCCGGCATCGGCGACGCCGACCTGCTCGAACACGCGCCGCAGTTGTCGCCGCTGGCCTGGCCGCTGGCCTACGCCTGGCCGGTGCACCGCCTCGGCCCGGACCATCAGCCCGAACAGCCGCCGCCGGCCCCGACCCTGTTGCTGCTGCGCCGCGAGGCCGACGGCGAGGTGCGTTTCTCCGAGTTGAGCCCGCTCGCCTTCCGCCTGATCGAACGCATCGGCGAAGCGCCGGAACTCAGCGCGCGCGAACAATTGCAGGCGCTGGCGCAGGAAGCCGGCAGCGACGACCTCGCCGCCTTTCTCGAATCGGGCCAGGGACTGTTGCGGCAGATGCGCGCCAGCGGCGTGATCTTTTTTACCGCGGCGGCGAATCCTTCCGCCTGAGCGCCGCCTCTTTAGTGGAAAGCGCCGGCCGATCGGCGCAGGTCCCCACTGGAGCAGCTCATGGCCCGTCCCCGTATCGCAACCTGCCTCGCCCTGCGCGATCGTCTCACCGGCGTGAGCGCCTGGCTCTCGCCGCTCGGCCTGCGCCTGGTGCTGGCCTGGGAGTTCTACGAATCCGGGCGCGAAAAGCTGCACGGCGAAAACTGGTTCGGCGCGGTCATGGCGAATTTCCCGTTTCCGTTCGACCGTGTGCCCGCGGACCTGAGTTGGGGCATGGCGACCTGGTTCGAGCTGCTCGGCGGTGTGGCCCTGTTGCTCGGCCTGGGCACGCGCCTGGTCGCCGCCTCGCTGTTCGTGCTGACCGTGGTCGCCATCGCCGCCGTGCATTGGCCGCAGGACTGGATGGGCCTGTCCCAGCTCGTCCAGGGCTATGCCATCACCGATAACGGCGCCGGCAACTACAAACTGCCGTTGCTGTTCCTGGTGATGCTGTGGCCGCTGATCCTCGGCGGCGCCGGCCGCCTCAGCATCGACGCCCTGCTCGCGCGCGTGGCCGCCCTGTGCCCACCGACGCCGCGCGACGACCCGACCGGCTGGGGCCTGGTCCTGCTGCCGGTCGGCCTGGTCGTGGCGATGCTGCTGCCGGCGCCGGGCCTGGCTCTGGCCGGGCTCGGTGCGGCTCTGCTGCTGTTTGCGGCGGCCCGTTCGCGCCGCATCGAAGGGTAGGTGCGGCGTCCCACAGGGATTTCCTTCGGTCACAAGCCGCGACCGCGATATCGCAACGACGCCGCTCCTGCCCAAGGCAGGTTCTGCGTCCCCGGAACGACCGATTCGCGACAACCTGCTAGGCTTTCGCGATGATCGAAACCGGCCCCACTCCGTCCACCGCCCCCGCGGCCCCCACCCTCGCCAACCGTTTCCGTGGCTACTTGCCGGTCGTCGTCGATGTCGAAACCGGCGGCTTCGATTGGAACAAGCACGCCCTGCTCGAGATCGCGGTACAGCCGCTCGAACTCGATGCCGACGGCCGCCTGGTCCCGGGCCCGATGAGCAGCGCCCATGTCGTGCCCGCGCCCGGCACCTTGATCGACCCCAAGTCGCTCGAAGTGACCGGCATCGACATCGACCACCCGTTCCGCGACGCCAAACCCGAGCGCCAGGCCCTGGAGAGCGTGTTCGCGCCGGTGCGCGAAGCGCTCAAACGCCAAGGCTGCCAGCGCGCGATCCTGGTCGGCCACAACGCCCACTTCGATCTGAACTTCCTCAACGCCGCGGTCGCCCGCAGCGGCCACAAACGCAATCCCTTCCACCCCTTCAGCGTGTTCGACACCGTCACCCTCGCCGGCGTCGCCTACGGCCAGACCGTGCTCGCGCGCGCGCTGCAGGCCGCCGAGCTGGAATGGAACGCCCAGGACGCGCATTCGGCCGTCTACGACACCGAACGCACCGCGCAATTGTTCTGCAAGATCGTCAACGCCTGGCCGCAGCGCGGCATTGCCACGCCCTAGCGGTTCGAGCCCGAACCGCTGCGCATCGACAAGGAGTCGGCCCGTGCGCACATCACCGAACAACTCATCCCCCTACGTCTGGCTGCCCGGCCAGGGCCCCAATGCAGGCGCCTTACAGCGCCTGCGTGAACGCGCCTCTTTGCCCAAGCAAGCGATGGGCGAAGCCTGGTTCATGGGCCAGGAGCGGCGCATGTACACGGCGCTGATGCACGAAGATCCGCAACAGTGGCCGCGCAGTGAGCTGGATTCGGCGCTGTACGAACTGAGCTCGGGCCCCGCTTCGTTCGGGCCGATGCACGAATGGAGTCTGTGGTTCGCGTTCCTGTTGCCGCGTGCACTCGAACTGGTCGGGCGATTCCGAGCCGATGCCTTTATCGATCGACAACTCTGCGCGGCGCTCGTTACCGCGACGTTCGTCCACTTTCCCGACCCGGAACAGTTGCCGGCGGGCGTACGCCGCGACCTGCTCGACACGCTGGGCCGCGCGATGTTCGCGCCTTCGCACTGGAGCGCCTCCGGATTGGCTGTGAACGCGTTCTGCTCGCCGATGCAACGCCTGCCCGGCCTCCACCCCGGCGAGTCGCTTTATCCCGCCGATGCGTTCTCGGCCTCGTGCACGCTGATTGCCAAGTACCTGGAACCCGAGTGCATCGAGGGCTGGCTGGCGTCCGCACTGGCCATCGAGGATCCGTACTGGCGCGCGGGCTGGGTGGCCTGGCTCGCTGGCGCAGCGCCGATGCTGCTCGACGGCGCCTATCCGGATGCGCTGCCTTTCCATAGCGAACATCCGACTGCCTGGTCAAACAGCCATCTGCTGCAAGCGCCGTCGGCATTGGTCGTGACCGGCGCTCCCGCGGCCTCATTCCTCGGCTCAGAATCCCGTCATGCCCTGACAGCGGCATTGCGAAGGCAGTTAAACCGCGAACGGCTGCAGCGATGGGGCACGCGCCTGAGCGAGGCCGGCGCGCAACGCCCGGACTTCGAATACTTTCTCGTGCAATACCGCAACGCGGCCAGACTCGTCCTAGACCGCTACCAGTTGGACTGAACCTGCTTGCGTCGGCGATGTTGCAACCAAGCAACACGTCGAATCTGGCCGCCCGGCGCCGAACGCCGCGTTGAATGGACTGCGAGCGGCATGGCGCCGCCACGACCGGCAGGACGCGCGGCCGCTTTCGCGCGCACATGCCGTTGCGCATGCAGGGAGGACAGGATGTTCGCTTTCGACGACGAGCAGTTTCTAGACGGTTACCGCCGGCGCTTCGGGCCGCTGCGCGACGAACTCGCGCAGGCCGTGCGTTTCCTGATCGGACGCATCGAACAGGACGCCAGCTTCAACCAGAACCCGGTGCATCGCCACCAGATCGCCTATTGCCTGGCGACGTTCAAGTGGGAAACCGCGCATACCTTGCGCCCCATTGACGAGTTCGGCGACGACGCGCGTTTCGAACGCCTGTACGGGTCGGGTACGCGTATCGGCAAGATGCTCGGCAATACCCGCGCCGGCGACGGCGCGCGCTACCACGGCCGCGGTTACGTGCAACTCACCGGCCGCGCCAACTACGAGCGCGCCGGCAAGATCCTCGGCATCGATCTGATCAAGCATCCCGACGAGGCCAAGAAGCCCGAAGTCGCCTATGCGATCGCGATGGAAGGCATGAAGAAGGGCTGGTTCACCGGCAAGAAGCTCGACAACTACTTCAAGCCCGGACAGCTGCCGAACTACGAGGACGCGCGACGGATCATCAACGGCCAGGACAAGGCGCAGACGATCGCCGACATCGCACGCCGGTTCGACGAATTGCTGGTCAATTCGCTGCACTGATCGCTGTGCGGCGTGGGTGCGCGCAGCGACGTACACCGGCGCGACAGGACGTCGCGCCGGTGTACGGGCAATACTGCGGTGCGGACGCTGCGGTGCGGAACTCAGGCCAGCTTCAAGCCGACCAGGCCGGCGACGATCAACAGCACGCTGGCGACGCGCATCGTGTTGAGCGGCTCGTTGAACAACACGATGCCGAGAATGACCGTGCCGACCGCGCCGACGCCGACCCAGACCGCATAAGCGGTGCCGACCGGCAGCGACTTCATCGCCACGCCCAGCAGGCCGAGACTGATCGCCATCGCGGCGATGGTGCCGACCGACGGCCACAAACGGGTGAAACCTTCGGTGTATTTGAGGCCGATGGCCCAGCCGACTTCGAACAGGCCGGCGAAGAACAGCAGAATCCAAGGCATGACGATGCTCCCATGATGATGGGGCCGTCCCCGGATGAAGTAATGCGAACGGGGTCGTCCCCGTTCGCGAACGATTATAACGGGCCCGATTCGTCGGGGCCGGCCGCTGCGCCCGCGGGGTCAGCGGGGGGTTACAAAGCGACGAAAGCGCTGTGCTTGCGGGCTTTCCGCCCGGCCTGCGGTGCTGGCGAACTTCGCTGCGACGACGACTCGGCTCGGAAACGGCGCGACGAAATCGGGGCATCGTCGCTGAGCCTGATCGCTGCGACGCGATGGCACGTCGCAGGACTGCGCTTTCCGGACTGCATCAACCGCGCTGGCGCACCGCCTCGAACAAGGTCACGCCGGCGGCGACCGAAACGTTGAGGCTTTCGACGCCGCCCGCGGCGTCGCCGCCCGGCATCGGAATCTTGACCAGCTGATCGCAGGTATCGCGGGTGAGACGACGCAAGCCATCGGCTTCGCCGCCCAGCACCAAGGCGACGTTGCCTCGCAGATCGATCGAGTACAGCGAGGCGTCGGCCTCGCCGGCCAGGCCATAGATCCACACGCCGAGCTGCTGCAGGTCGCGCAACGCGCGCGCCAGGTTGGTCACCGGGATCACCGCCACGCTGTCGGCGGCACCGGCCGAGGTCTTGCGCACGGTCGCGTTGACCTGCACCGACTTGTCCTTCGGGATGATCACCGCGGTCACGCCGGCCGCCGCGGCGCTGCGCAGGCAGGCGCCGAGGTTGTGCGGGTCTTGCACGCCGTCGAGCACCAACACCAGCGCACGGCCTTCGGCGGCCTGGATCAGGCCTTCGAGTTCGTTTTCGTTCCAGGTTTTGGCCGCTGCATAACGCGCGACCACGCCCTGGTGGCGCAGATTGCCGACCACGCCGTCCAGCGCCTGGGTCGCGACCCGGCGCACGTCGATGTCGGCGCGGCGGGCGGCGGTCTCGATCTCGGTCAGGCGCGGGTTCTTGGCGCCGGCCTCGATGAGGACTTCACGCACGTTCTGCGCGTCGTGTTCGATCGAGGCGGAGACGGCGTTGATGCCGGCGATCCATTGTTTCTGGCTCATGGGGATTCCGTGGGGCTGGGGCGCCGCGCGGCGGCCTTGGCGGCGGCGCGGTCGGGGGCGGACGGCAATTCTAAGCTACCGGGCCCGGGGTGGCCGGCGCCGGGCCGATCCAGTGGCTCGCCGCCTGCTTGCCGGAGCCTGTTCGATGCATGGGAGGCCTCCTTTCGCCCCCTCGAGGGCATTCCCCCCTTTCCATAGGAGGCCAGGGAGGATTTCGCTTTGGCTTTGGCCTCGACGGCTTCGCCCGGCCGAAAGCAAATCCCCCGCGCTGAAGCGCGATGAGAAACGAACCAGCGCCGGGCGCTCGCCCCCTTCGTCGAAGGGGGCTATGAGCGGACGCCGTGAAAATCCGGTCCGGTCTGGAGGGCAGCCCCTCCTGCGCTCAATACTTCTGCTTGGTCCGCTTCGCCGGCTGTCCGCGCGGCGGCAACGGTTTGGCGCCGCGCTCCTCGACCAGGCGGAAGTCGATCTTGCGGTCTTCGACGCTGGCCTTGAGCACGACGATGCTGACCCGGTCGCCGAGGCGGAACTCGCGCGCGGTGCGTTCGCCCTTCAGCGTTTTGCGGATCGGGTCGAAGTGGTAGTAGTCGTGCGGCAGCTGGGTCACGTGGACCAGGCCGTTGACCTTGGATTCGTCGAGTTCGATGAACAAGCCGAAGCTGGTCACGCCGCTGATCGTGCCCTCGAACTCGCCGCCGACGTGCTGCTCCATCCACGCGGCGCGATAACGCTCGTCGACCTCGCGCTCGGCCTCGTCGGCACGGCGCTCGCGTTCGGAGCATTGCAGCGCCAGCGCGGTCATCTGCCGCGGCGAATACACGAAGGTCGCCGGCTGCGCGCCGCCGAGCGCGTGCTTGATCGCGCGATGCACCAGCAGGTCCGGATAACGGCGGATCGGCGAGGTGAAGTGGGCATAGGCCGTCAAGGCCAGGCCGAAGTGACCGACGTTCTCCGGCGCGTACACCGCCAGGCTCTGGCTGCGCAGCAACACCGATTCGATCAGGGCCGCATCGGGGCGTTCGCGGATCTTCTTCAGCAACTGGGTGAAATCGCGCGGCTCGACCTGCTTCCAGGCCGGCATGCGCAGCGCGAATTCCTTGAGGAACTCCTGCAGGTCGGCGTACTTCTGTTCCGGCGGGCGGTCGTGGATGCGGAACGGCGCCGGCACCTGCTGCGCGATCAGGAACTTCGCTGCCTCGACGTTGGCGGCGATCATGCATTCCTCGATCAGCTTGTGCGCGTCGTTGCGCTGAAGCATGCCGGCCTGCACCACTTCGCCGCTCTTGCCGAGGACGAAACGCACTTCGCTGGATTCGAACTCGATCGCGCCGCGCTTCTGCCGCGCTTTCAGCAATACCTGGAACAATTGGTGCAGGCGCTCGATATGCGGCAGCAGCGAGCCGATCTGCTCGCGCGCTTCGTTCTGCGCTTCCTCGGGGACGTCGCCGACCGCATTCCAGACCTGGGTATAGGTCAGGCGCGCATGCGAGTTCATCACCGCTTCGTAGAACTTCGACTGGGTCACTTCGCCGTCGCGGCCGATCTGCATGTCGCAGACGAAACACAGACGATCGACCTTCGGGTTGAGCGAGCAGATGCCGTTCGACAAGGTCTCCGGCAGCATCGGCACGACGAAGCCGGGGAAATACACCGAGGTCGCGCGCTTCTGCGCTTCGTCGTCGAGCGGCGTGCCGGGACGCACGTAATGCGAGACGTCGGCGATGGCGACCACAAGGCGGAAGCCGTCGCGATTGCTTTCGCAATACACCGCGTCGTCGAAGTCCTTGGCGTCCTCGCCGTCGATGGTGACCAGCGGCATCGCGCGCAGGTCGACGCGCTGCGCGGCGACGGAGGCCTCGACGGTCAGCGGTACCGCCGCGGCTTCGTCGAGGGTTTCCTGCGGGAACACATCGGGAATCTCGTGGCCGTGGATCGCCGCCTGCACCGCCAGCGAGGCGGTGAGCTTGTCGCCGAGCACCGCGAGCACGCGGCCGATCGGCGGGCGCTTCGGGTCCGGCGCCTGCAGCAGTTCGCAGACCACGAGTTGGCCGTTCTGCGCCTCCATGCGCGCGTCCGGCGGAATCTGCACGTTGCGCTGGATGCGGCGGTCGTCGGGCACGACGTAGCTGATGCCCGACTCGACGGTGAAGCGTCCGATCAGGCGGTTGATGCGGCGTTCGAGCACTTCGACGATAGCGCCTTCGCGGCGGCCGCGACGGTCGACGCCGGTGACGCTGACCAGCACGCGGTCGCCGTGCATGGCCTTGCGCATCTCGAACGGCGGCAGGAACAGGTCGTCGCCGCCGGCCTCCGGGCGCAGGAAGCCGAAGCCGTCGGGATTGGCGATCACCACGCCGGGAATCAGGTCCATCTGCGCCGCCGGGGCGAACTCGCCCTTGCGGTTCTGTATCAGCTGGCCGTCGCGCAGCATCGCGCCCAGGCGTTTGCCGAGCGCATCCACGCGGTCGGGCTCGGTCAGTTGCAGGCGCTCGGCCAGTGCTTCGGCGCGCATCGGCCCGTCGGCGGCGACCAAGGTCTGCAGGATCAATTCGCGGCTCGCGATCGGCTGCGCGTAACGCGAGGCTTCGCGGTCGGCGTAGGGATCGTGATAGGCGGGAACACGGGCCGGACCGGAAGCGGGCTTGGCGTGCGGGCCTTTGGGCGGGCCGTGCTGGAGATTCTCGGGCAGCCAGGCCGGGCGTGGCGCGGCGCTCTTGCGGCTGCGGGGGCCGGCGCTCTGGGCGGCGCCGCCAGGGGTCTTGCGGGAGGGGGTTTTGCCACCGGTCGGACCGGTCTTGTTGCTTTTCGTCTTTTTTGTCATGCCGGTATGGTCTCACATCGCCATGAACGGGGCGTCTGCCGCGCCCGGGAGGCAGCGGGCTCCCGACGTGCGGTCGCTCGCTTCCCGCCCGCTCGCAGGCCGCCGCGCGACGCAGGCAGGCCTGCGCTACGCGCCGCATGCACGAGCGTCGGGGCGGCGAAGCTCGGCTGCGGCGCGCGCCGCACGCGCCGCAACTGAACGAGAAAACCGCTGTTTTCATGTTGCTTCGCACACCGACACGGGCCCGCGTCACGTTCCGGCTAGCGTCGAGTTGCAACGCAGCGCACAAATAATCCGCGCGTTCGCAAAGCCCGCGCCTTGTACTTCAAGCGCTTCGGCAAAGCCGGAAAGACCGCACAAAACCGCATTCCGGGCAGCCGTAGGGTCCGGGCGTCCCCGCTGCGGCGGCGGACCGGCGGCACCGCCGTCCCCTCCCTATGGCACTCAAGGAATCGCACGATGATCCGCAAGAACGCGCTTTGCCTGGCGCTCGTCGCCGGGCTGTCCAGTTTCTCGATGCATGCCGCTACCGGTTCCAATACCGCCGAGATGGATTCGGCGCCGGTCACCGAAGCGCCGTCGGCCGGCGCGATGGGCGCCGCCGACTTCGCCGTCGCCGCCAAGGCTTCGACGCCGCGCTTGTTCAGCCTGGGCCGGCCGACCAGTCTGGACGTTTCGGCGCTGAAAGATCGCCGCGTCCGTCAGGACAAGAACGGCGAACCGCTCGAAATAGGTTTTGCCCGCAACATCGCCCGCAGCACGGTCGATCTGAACACCCTCGCCTGGCAGCCGCTCGCCGACGGCTCGCGCGCCGCGCGCTTCGAGGTGTCCTCCAGCGGCGCAGTCGCGTTGCGTGCCGGCCTGTCGCTGCGCGGCGCCGGCGCGGCTTCGGCGACCCTGCATTTCGCCGGCAACGACGGTCGCGTGTTCGAACAGCGCGGCGCCGATTTCGCCGGCAACGCACTGGGTTGGTCGCCGGTGGTCGCAGGCGACACCCTCGTGGTCGAAGTGGTCCTGCCCAAGGGCGTGCGCACGAAGGCGCTGAGCCTGAAGATCCCGCAGCTCTCGCACCTGGACGTCAGCCCGGTCGCGAGCGAGCGCGAGTTCCAGGCCAAGATCGGCGAAAGCGACTACTGCGAGAAGGACATCGTCTGCCGCACCAGCCCGCCGTCGGGCTTCCTCTCCGCCACCAAGTCGGTCGCGCGCATGACCTTCACCAGCGGCGGCGGCACGTATCTGTGCACCGGCACCCTGCTCAACAACAACCACTCGCCGAAAAAGCGCCTGTTCTGGACCGCGGCGCATTGCATCGGCAGCCAGACCGTCGCCAGTTCGCTGCAGACCTATTGGTTCTACAACGTCACTACCTGCAACGGTTCGACCGTCAACCCGGCCTACACCACGCTCAGCGGCGGCGCTTACCTGCGCCATGCCAACAACACCCGCGACACCGCCCTGCTCGAACTCAAGACCGCGCCGCCGTCGGGCGCGGTGTACGCGGGCTGGTCGAGTGCGGCGATCGGCGCCACCGGCACCGCGATCGAAGGCATCCACCACCCGGCCGGCGACGTCAAGAAGTACTCGCTGGGTTCGGTGACCGGCCTGTCGACCTCGATCGACGGCAAGTCGCCACTGTATCGCGTGGTCTGGAACACCGGCGTCACCGAAGGCGGTTCGTCGGGCTCGGGCCTGTTCACCGTGACCGGCACCGGCGGCTACCAGCTGCGCGGCGGCCTGTACGGCGGTTATTCCTACTGCAGCGCACCGCGCGACCCGGATTATTACTCGCGTTTCTCGGACATCTATTCAAGCGTGTCGAGCTATTTCAATCCCTGAGTGCGGTAACGATCGCGATCCGGAATTCCTGATCGCATCGCAAACAAACGGCCGCTGCGTGGGCAGCGGCCGTTTTTGTGTTCGCGAGGCGCTGCGGTTCTGGGTAGGCGCGACGTCCCACAGGGATTTCCTACGTTCTCGAGTCGCGACCGCGCAACTTCGGGTGAGGACGCGGTCGCGGCTTGCGCCGCTCCTACTCTGAAAGCCGAGCGGACGATTCGAGAACGGCGCCTGGGCTTCTGGGTAGGAGCGACGTCCCACAGGGATTTCCTACGGTCACGAGTCGCGACCGCGCAGCTTCGGGCGAGGACGTGGTCGCGGCTTGCGCCGCTCCTACCCTTAAAGCTGAGCGGACGATCCGAGAACGGCGCCTGGGCTTCTGGGTAGGAGCGACGCGAGTCGCGACCGCGCAGCTTCGGGCGAGGACGTGGTCGCGGCTTACGCCGCTCCTACCCTTAAAGCTGAGCGGACGATCCGAGAACGGCGCCTGGGCTTCTGGGTAGGAGCGACGTCCGACAGGGATTTCCTACGGTCACGAGTCGCGACCGCTCAGCTTCGGGCGAGGACGCGGTCGCGGCTTACGCCGCTCCTACCCTCAAAGCCGAAGCCGGCGCATCGCTCGGCAAGGCAACGCAATCAATGCCAAGGCATCTCGCCCTTGGCGACCTTCGCGCTGATCTCCAACGACAGGTCGCCGCCCAGGTCGGGATAGCGCTTCTTCATCGCCGCGATCAAGGCCTTCGAGTCGGCCGCCTTCGCGGCTTCTTCGTCGAAGGCGCGGATGTAGCCGGCGCTGAAACGCACCGCTTCGAGGTTCTGCGCCGCAGCTTCGGCAAAATGCCCCGGAATCACCACATCGGGCTTGAGGTCCTCGATGCTCTTGAGCGTGGCCAGCCAGGCCTGGTGCGATTGCGGGGTCTGGGTGTCGGCCATGAACAGGTGTTCGCCTGCCACCACCGGCACGCCGCCGGCGACGGTGCGGATCGACGGAATCCAGACGTAGCTGCGGTCCGGCGTAGCGCCGTCGAGACCGACGATCTGCAGCGACTGGCCCTCCAGTTCGATGCGATCGCCTTCGAGCGGCTGCGGCACCACGATGCGCTTGGGCGCGTTCGCGCCGAGCTTCGGGCCCCAGTAGGCGAACTTGCCTTCCTGGGTGCTGCGGATGTGTTCGACCGTCTGCGGCGTGGCGAGGATCTTGGCCTCGGGGAACGCGTCCTGCAGCGAGTCCAGGCCAAAATAGAAATCCGGATCGCCGTGGCTGATGTAGATCGTGGTCAGGCGCTTGCCCGAGGCCTTGACCAGATCGACCAGCTTGCGCGCGTCGGCGGCGGCGAACTGGGCGTCGATCAACACCGCATCGCGCTCGCCGCTCACCAACACCGAGCTGACTTCGAAGATGCCCTGCTTGCCCGGGTTGTAGACCTCGGTCTTGAGCGGTGCCGCGGCCGGCTCGGCCGGCGTCGCCGCAGCGGCCGGCGCTGCGCTCGGTTCGGCCGGGGTGGATTCATGGCGGCCGCAGGCGGCCAGCGCCAGGCTCAGGCAAGCCGCCGAGATGGCCAGGAACAGGCGGTGGTTGTAGACGGGGTGCTTGGACATGGAGGCTTCCTCAAGGGGAGATCTGAACGACGACGGCGACGGATTCCGGCCCGGCGGCCAGGGTGCGGCGCACCGGGCGCAGAGCGCGTGATGGCTCGGCCAGGCGGCCCAGGCCGCACCAGCACGATAGCGACAGAATAGTTGCCTGAAACAGCGCGAAAAACCGCGTATAAGTCGACTGTCTTTTGCATATTCCGAGCTAATCGAATGGACCGGATGACCGCCATCGCTGTCTTCGTCGAGATCGCCGAACGCGGCAGCCTGACCGCCGCGGCCGAGGCCCTGGACATGTCGAGGGCCATGGTCACGCGCTATCTGGCCGAGCTGGAACGCTGGCTGGGCGTGCGCGTGTTGCACCGGACCACGCGGCGGATCGGCCTGACCGGCGCCGGCGAGACCGCCCTCGCCCGCTTCCGGCAGATGCTCGAGATCGGCGACGACCTGCGCCTCGCCCTGGCCGCCGACGACACCGAACCGCACGGGCAGATCCGCATCACCGCCTCGATGTCGTTCGGCGCGAGTCATCTCGCTGCCGCGGTCGCCGACTACGTCGCGCGCCATCCGCAGACGCGCATCGACATGGTGCTGGGCGAGCGCGCGGTCAATCTGGTCGAGGAGCGCATCGACCTGGCGATCCGCATCGCGCGCGAACTCGACCCCAACCTGATCGCACGCCGGCTCAGCGTCTGCCGCTCGGTGCTGTGCGCCGCGCCGGCCTATCTGGCGCAACGCGGGCGGCCGCAACGCATCGAAGACTTGAGCGCGCACAACTGCCTGACCCATCACCACGTCGGCCGCAGCCTGTGGGAGTTCCGTCATCGCGGCGAGCCGTGCAGCGTCGCAGTCGGCGGCACCATCAGCGCCAACGAAGCCACGGTGCTGGTCGCCGCGGCCCGCGCCGGCGCCGGCATCGCGCCGCTGCCGACCTATCAGGCCCTGGAATGGGTGCGTACGGGCGAGCTCGAGATCGTCCTGCCGGACTACGAGCTGCCGCCGATGGGCATCCACGGCGTCTATGCCTCGCGTCGGCAGATGCCGGCGCTGGTGCGCAGCTTCCTGGACTTCCTGGTCGAACGCTTCGGCGACGAGCCCTATTGGGATCGCGCCTGAGCCGCTCGTCAGAACCTTTCAAATCAATATTGAAGGTTAGACGGAATCGGCCTAGTCTCGTGGCGAACCGCAAGGACCCCGCATGCGCCTCGAACACCACGCCTTCCAGCCCGCCGATCTGGTCGGCGGCGACCCCGCACTCGACCTGGTCAATACCGTCACCGCGCGCGACAGCGAGCCGCGCGATTGGCTCGACGATTACGCTGCGTTGCTGCGTTGGGCGCGGCAGACCTCGTGCTTCTCGCGCGCCGATCTCAATGCGCTCGAAGCACTGGAACGCGAAGCGCCGACCAAGGCCGCGACCGCGTTGGCGCGCTGCAAGGCCTTGCGCGAAGCCTTGTGCAACGCGCTGTACGCCCTGGCCGACGGCAAGGCGCCCGGCAGCGCCGACCTCGACGTCATCGACCAAGCCCGCCTGGCCGCATCGAAAGCCGCGCGCCTGGTGTCGCGGCGCTCGCGCCTGCAAACCGAATGGTCGCCGGAGCGCTCCGGGCTCGACCTGATCGCGCACGTGATCACCGCCTATGCCATCGAACTGCTCAAGGACGCCCGCCTCGACCGCCTGCGCGTCTGCGACGGCCACGATTGCGGCTGGGTGTTCGTCGATACCTCCAAGAACGGCCGCCGCCGCTGGTGCGACATGGCCACCTGCGGCAACGTCGCCAAGGCACGGCGCTTTCAGCAGCGCGTCCGCGACGGCGATTGAGCGCAAACCGAACCCGACCGCCCACCGCGCGAGCACAGCCATGGCCATGCACCGAGCGTCGTCCGTTTCGCCCCTGTTGGGTTCGCTCGCGCCCTGCTTGCTGTCGATCGCCGGCTGCGCCGATGCGGGCGCGCCGAACCCGACCGGCGCGGCATTGCGCTGGACGCCGCCGGCCATCGCCAGCGATCAATACGAATCCTCGCCGACCTTCTCGCCCGACGGCGGCGAGCTGTATTTCATGCGCAGCGATCGCCAGTTCGGCAACTGGCGGATCCTGCATTCGCGTTGCGGCCGCGACGGTTGGTCGACGCCGCAAGCGCCGTCGTTCGCCGCCGCGTCCGGCGCCGATGCCGATCCCTTCCTGAGCGCCGACGGCCGGCGCCTGTACTTCGTCTCGACCCGCCACGATCCCACCGGCGAGGACCTCGACATCTATTACGTCGAGCGTGGCGCCGACAGTGCCTGGGGCGCGCCGCAGCGCCTGCCCGAGCCGGTCAACTCCAAGGCCTCGGAACTGCTGCCGCGTGCGACTGCCGACGGCCGGCTGTACTTCGGCTCCAGCCGCGACGGCGGGCACGGCAAGAACGACCTCTACCTGGCCACGACGCAGGCCGACGGCAGTTGGCGCGTGCACAACCTCGGCGCGCCGCTGAGCACGGCCGCCGACGAGTACGAAGCCGACGTCGCCCGCGACGGCCGCAGCCTGGTCGCGGTGATCGATCGCGGCGACCGCTCGCATCTGTACCGGTTCGAGCGAGGCGAAGACGGCTGGCGCGAAAGCGGCCGTATTCCAGCCCGCACCGACGCATTCCAGGTCGGCCCCTTGCTATCGCCGCGCGGCGACCGGCTGTTGTTCGCGCAGGCCGATGGCGAGCGCTCGGGCGAGTTGTTCCTGATCGATCTCGTCGCCAAGCCCGACCTGAGTTGGCCCCCGCGGTGTCCGTGAGCGGTTGGAGCTAGCTCTTAAGTTACTGGGAACTAGGAATTAGTTAAGAGGCGAGAAGTGAGATCAGCAGGACGCTTACGCACTGCTGACACTGTCCTCGCCGGCCGGTTCGACCGGCTTGGCTCCGACGCGCGGCTTGGGCGTGACCAGCGGGGTCTGCTGCATGTTGCCGTACAGCAACGACACGCCGGCACGGACGCCGCCGACCAGTTCCAGCTCGAAGCGCTCGGCGTCGCGATGGCGGATTTCGGCGACGACCTCGGCGGCTTCGTCCTGCGGCACGCCGAGTTCGACCAGGGCCGCTTCGCCGAAGCGCATCGCCGACTCGAAGGTCTCGCGCACCTGCAGATCGACGCCGGCATGCACCAGCTCCAATGCGTGTTCGCGGTCGAAGCTGCGCGCCAGCAGCCGCGCCTGCGGGAATTCGTGACGGATCAATTGGGCAGTGACCGTAGCCGCGGCGCGGTCGTCGATGCAGATCGCGATCAACTGGGCGGTGTCCGCGCCCGAGGCGTGCAGCACGTCGAGGCGGGTGCCGTCGCCGTAATACACTTTGAAACCGAAAGTCTGCGCACTTTGGATCATCTCCACGTCGGTATCGATGATCGACACCTCGACGCCGCGCGCGAGCAAGGATTGGCAGACCACCTGGCCGAAGCGGCCGAAGCCGATCAACAACACGCTGCCGCCCAGACCGTTGGGCTCGTCGATGCCTTCCAGCGACAGCGCGGTCTTCGGCGCCAGCCGGCGCAAGGCGATGATGGCGATCGGCGTCAGCGCCATCGACAGCACCACGATCGCGGTCAGGTTGGCGCCGACGGTGGCGTCGATCAGGCCGGCGCTGGCGGCGGCGGAGAACAGCACGAAGGCGAATTCGCCGCCCTGCGCCATCAGCACCGCGCGGTCCAGGGCTTCGGTGTGGCAGGCCTTGAGCAGCCGCGCGACGATGTAGATGCACGCCGCCTTGACGATCATCAGCGCGACCACGCCGCCGACGATCAGCGGCCAGTTCGCCGCGACCACGATCAGGTCCAGCGACATGCCGACGCTGAGGAAGAACAGGCCCAGCAGGATGCCGCGGAAAGGCTCGACATCGGCTTCGAGCTGGTGGCGGAAGGTCGATTCCGACAACAGTACGCCGGCCAGGAACGCGCCCATCGCCATCGACAGGCCGCCGACCTGCATCAGCAGCGCCGCGCCCAGCACGACCAACAAGGCCGCCGCGGTCATGACCTCGCGCGCCTTGGCCGCGGCGAGCACGCGGAACAGCGGGTTCAACAACCAGATGCCGGCCGCCAGCAGGGCCGCCAGCGAGGCCAGGGCGATGCCGATGTCGAGCCAGCGCGAACGCGCGGCGCCGTCGGCGGCCAGATCGGCCGGCGCCATCAAGGCTACCAGGGCCAGCAAGGGCACGATCAGCAGGTCTTCGAACAACAGGATCGAGACGATGCGCTGCCCGCGCGGCAAGGCCAGGTCGCCGCGTTCGCCGAGGATCTGCATCACGATCGCGGTCGATGTCAGCACGAAGCCCATCGCGCCGATGAAGGCGACCACCGGCGGGAAGCCGAACAACAGGCCGACCCCGGTCATCGCCGCCGAACACAGCAGGATCTGCGCGGTGCCCAGGCCGAAGATCTCGCGGCGCAGGCTCCACAGATGCGAAGGCCGCATCTCCAGGCCGATCAGGAACAGGAACATGACCACGCCGAGTTCGGCGACGTGCAGGATCGCCTGCGAGTCGGCGAAGAAGCCGAGCCCGAACGGACCGATCGCGAGGCCCGCGGCCAGATAGCCGAGCACCGAGCCCAGGCCGATGCGCTTGAAGATCGGCACCGCGATCACGCCCGCTGCCAGCAGCACCACCACCTTGACCAATTCGCTGCCCTGCGCTTCGGCTGCCATCGCGCGTCTCCCCTTCTCGACTCACTTCGTATTCGGATGCACGGCCGCCGCTTCGGGCCGGCTTGGGCACAGCCTAGCAGGCGCGCCGCGCGTGGCTTGCGGGCAGGCGCCCGCGGCGTTGCTATGATCGCGCCTCGCAACTCCCCTCTAAGGACCGGACCATGCTTCGCCGTGCGGCTGCGCTCGCCCTAGTTCTTTGCTGCAGCATGCTCTGCGGCGGCACGGCCCAGGCATTGAGCCCGGGTACGGGTACGGGCACGACCAATCTCGACGGCCTACGCATCGTGTTGAGCTGGAACGCGGCCGAGGCCGACCTCGACTCGCACCTCAGCTATCCGGACCATCACGTCTATTTCGAGCGCAAGACCAGCGACGGCGCGCGCCTGGACGTAGACGACGGCGCCCGCAAGAGTCCGGAAACCATGACCCTGCTGCGCAAGCAGGCCGGTTACGGCTACACCTATGCGGTGCACGATTTCGGCAACCGCAGCCGCCCCGAGGCCAGCGCGCTCTCGCGCAGCGGCGCCCGGGTCTCGCTGTATCTGGGCGAGCAATTGCTGCGCAGCTACGCAGTGCCGCAGAACCGTCCCGGCAACCTGTGGCGGGTGTTCCGCATCGACGGCGAAGGCCGCTTCCAGGACATCGACCGGATCGATGCCAGCACCGCGCAGGCCGAACGCATAGACACCGAACTCGACCGGCTCGACGGCGCCGCCGACGATGCCGGCGGCGACGAGATCGAGGCCGGTCTGGCCGGCCCGGCCGCCCATGCAAACCAGCGCGGCGAAGCGGCGTACCGCGCGGGCAATCTCGAAGGCGCAGTCGCGCTGTACCAGCAGTCGATCGAGCTCGACCCCGATTACGCCCTGGCCTACAGCAATCTGGGCCTGGCCTACGTCAAACTCGGCCGCAGCGCCGAGGCGATCTGGGCCTCGCGCAAGGCCATCGCCCTCGCCTGCGGCGCCAACACCACCACGATCCGTGCCGGCGCCTACTACAATATCGGCAAACTGTTCGAGGAAGCCGGCCGCTACGACGAAGCCATGTCGAACTATCTCTCGGCCAAGCGCGAGCAGGCCCACCCGACCTACGACAAGGCGATCGAACGGGTGCGCGGGCTTTGATGCGCTCCCTCGCCACCACGAGCCAGCCGATGAAGTCCCCGCTTAAATCGCCGCTTCGATCACTATTGGTCTGGATCTTATTGGCTTGGAGCGCGCTGTGTATCGCACCGATGGCCCAGGCGGCCGGACCGTCCGCGGTCGCCAGCGCCGATCGCGCCACCTGGCCGCAGGCCTTGAACACACCAGCCGCGTTCGACCGCGCCTCGCGCGCCGAGATCCTCGCCTTCGCCCATGAGCTGGCGGCCAGCGAAACTCTCGACGAGGCCGCCCTGCTCGCCCGCCTCAAGCTCAAGCAGATCGATCGCGCCTCGCTCGACAAGATCCGTGCGCGCTTCTGGCAGCGGCTGAGCGCGAACTATCGGCTGGCCTCGCGCTCGTGCACGCCGCGCGAAGCGTTCTGTGCCGCAGCCGACGACGCCGCGGCCTTGCGCCGCCTCGCCGAGGCCTTCGACGCCGCGCCCGACCGCAGCTACGCGGCATGGCGCGCCGATGCCGCGCGCTTCCATCGCATCTACCTCGACGAGACCCTGCGCCTGGCGGCCTTGTTTCCGCGGGTCAGCAGCGAGATCGACACCTATTCCGCGGCCGAACTCGACGGCAACGAGTTGCGCGACCGCCAGTTCCTGCTGAGCTTCGACGACGGCCCGACCGCGGCCGGCGGCAACACCGACCGTCTGTTGGCGACCTTGCGCCAAGCCGGGCTCGAAGCGACCTTCTTCGTCGTCGGCGAATCGCTGCAACGGCGGCTGGGCGCCGCCCCGGCGCGACCGACCGATCTGTACGCCGGCATGTGCGTCGCCTCGCACGGCTGGGAACACCAGTCGCATGCGCGTTGGCCGCAGTGGCAGGACTCGGTGATCCGCAGCGATGCCTTGGTGCGGACCGCGGCCGGCTCGGCCTACGTGCCGCTGTTCCGGCCGCCGTACGGCCAGCGCCGCGCCGACAGCGGGCCATTCTTCGCCCAGCAAGGCCTGCGCGTGGCCTTGTGGAGCATCGACTCGCAGGACTGGAACGCCAAGGTCTCGGCCATGGAGGTGCAAGGCCGCTTGCTCAGCCTGATGCTGCTGTGGCGCCACGGCACGATCCTGTTCCACGACGTCCACGACAAGGCGCGCATCGCTCTGCCCGGGCTGCTGCAACAGACCCGCGGCGCCGGCCTGCATTGGCTCGACTGCAAGGACTATCCGGGCCGCGGCTGAGTCCGGCGCGCGCTTCGTCCGCGCCCGACGGGGTTTCGTCGGGCCGTGGCGGCCTTCGTCGCAAATCCGTCCACGCCCGGTTAACGCCGCAAACCGCCTGTGCCACATTCTCGCCCCGGCGCCGCCCGTCGCGGCGCCGTCCGCACAGTCTCGGCCTGCGCGCGGCGCATGTTCTCGGGGAACATGTTCCCGGAGAACAGGTCCGTGCAGAGCCGGCTGGCGGGCTCTTACTCAACGTCATCCAAGGAAGATTCGACAATGTTCAAGACTCATCGGATTCCGGCGCTCGCCGCCGGCATGCTCTCGCTCGTCCTGCCTTTGGCCGCGCTCGCGTCCGACCCGCCGAGCATCTCGGAAAACCAGTCCGCCTGCGCCGGCAAATACTCGGCCAAGCTCAAGCTGGTGTTCGACCACAGCGGCAGCGCCGCCAGCGCGCACGCCGAAGCCAGCCTGGTGCGTAATCCCTTCGCCCACGGCTCGGTGCCCTATCCGAACTATTTCGTCGCCCAGAGCGTGGTGATGAGCCGCAATTCGGCCAACCCCAACTGGGTCAGCGACGTGCAGGACACCGAGATCACCGGCGCTTACTCCACCACGCCGGTGACCAGCGGCACCACCGTGTTCAAGGCCCCGGGCTGTGAACTGGTCGCGGCCGCGACGGTCAACGTGCAATGCCCGAACGGCACCTGGGAATACAAAAACCTCGAACGCCGTTGGCCGGGTTGCGGGCAGTAACACAGGCGCGGCCAATGTGATCGCCATTGCGATCGGCAGAGACAGCGATCGCATCCATCCGAGTCGATGAAATCTTATCGGGNCCCGATAAGAGGTGTTCGGCACAATCTTGACGCCCAACCGGCTCCGCTTACACCAACGCCGCCTGATGCACGCCGGCCACCGCGCGACCCGACGGATCGGCCGCGTTCGCGAACGAAGCGTCCCAGGCGATCGCCGCCGGCGACGAACAGGCGATCGACTTGCCGCCCGGCACGGTCTCGGCGCAAGCCGCGCCCGGGAAATGGCGCTCGAACAGGCCGCGATAGAAATACGCCTCCTTGGTCTGCGGGGTGTTGATCGGGAAACGCCCCACCGCCGTGGCCATGTCGCGGTCGCTGACCTGCGCTTCGGCGTGGGCCTTGAGGCCGTCGATCCAACCGTAGCCGACGCCGTCGCTGAACTGCTCCTTCTGCCGCCACAGGATCGAATCGGGCAGATAACCCTCGAAGGCCTCGCGCAGCACCGCCTTCTCGATGCCGCGCTTGCCGCCCGCGGCCTTGTCGACCATCTTCGCCTGCGCGTCCATGCGCATCGCCACGTCGAGGAACTCGACGTCGAGGAAGGGCACGCGCGGCTCCACGCCCCAGGCCATCATCGACTTGTTCGCACGCAGGCAATCGAAGCTGTGCAGCGCATCGAGTTTGCGCACCAATTCCTCGTGGAATTCGCGCGCGTTCGGCGCCTTGTGGAAGTACAGATAGCCGCCGAAGATTTCGTCCGAACCTTCGCCCGACAGCACCATCTTCACGCCCATCGCCTTGATCCGGCGCGCCAGCAGGAACATCGGCGTCGACGCGCGAATCGTGGTCACGTCATAGGTCTCGATGTGCTGGATCACATCGGGCAACACGTCGAGGCCTTCCTCGAAGGTGTAGGTGAAGCCGTGATGCACGGTGCCCAGCGCCTGCGCGGCGATCTCGGCCGCGGCCAGGTCGGGCGAGCCCTCCAGGCCGATCGCGAACGAATGCAGGCGCGGCCACCAGGCCTCGGCCTGATCGTCCTCCTCGACACGGCGGCGGGCGAAACGCGCCGCGCAGGCCGCAACCAGCGACGAGTCCAATCCGCCCGAGAGCAGCACGCCGTAGGGCACGTCGCTCATCATCTGCCGGTGCACGGCGCGCTCGAAGGCCTCGCGCAGTTCCTGCTTGGACACTTCGACGCCTTGGGTGGCGTCGTAGTCGCGCCACGGCCGCTGGTAGTACTTCACCGGCGCACCGACCTCGCTGTCGTAGTAGTGCCCGGCCGGGAACGGGCTGACGTCGTCGCACAAGCGCGCTAGCGCCTTCATCTCCGAAGCCACCCACAAGCGGCCGTCTGCATCGTGGCCCCAGTACAGCGGGCATACGCCGATAGGATCGCGCGCGATCACGTAGCGGCCGCGCGCCGCATCCCACAAGGCGAAGGCGAAGATGCCGTTGAGGCGGTTGAGCAGGTCGCCGAGGTCGCCGCCTTCGCGGTACAGGGCGTTGATGACTTCGCAGTCGGACTTGGTCTGGAACTCGTAGGGCTGGACGAGTTGCTGTTCGAGTTCGCGGTGGTTGTAGATCTCGCCGTTGACCGCCAGCGCGAGTTCGCCGTCGCTGGAACGCAGCGGCTGCGAGCCGCCGGTCGGGTCGACGATGGCGAGCCGCTCATGCACCAGGATCGCGCGCGGCTCGACGCTGACGCCGGACCAGTCGGGGCCGCGATGGCGCTGGCGCGCGGACAGGGACAGGGCCAGCGGCCGCAGCGGGCGCAGGTCGGCGCCGGAGCGCAGGTCGAACAGACCGAGGATCGAGCACATCTGAGCATCTCCTGGAGGGTTTGCAGCGGTTCGGGACGGAAGGGGCGGAAGGGACGGCGGAAGAGCCAGGGGCCCAAAACGCAGAAAGCCCGCACTTCGCAGTGCGGGCTTCCTGAGCGATTGAGCGTGTGTTGCGCGCGCTAATCGCCGGCCCGCGGGAGGCTGGCGTTATTGCGATTATTGTTGTTGACCCGCACGTCGGCCGCGGCCGGACGCGCACGACCGCACAGGGCGGCGTTGCGGCGGCAGGCGGTGGCGAGGACGGCGGTCATGGTCCGATCCTGCTTGAGGATCGCGCCGGATGCAAGCGCCGGGTTCGCAACATGCCTGGGGCGGCGCGACCGCGGTCGCGATTCGGGCGTCCAGCCCCCCCTGCGAGACCGGGCCGGTGCCGGCGCCAGTCGATGCGACACGGCCACGGCGCGGTCGCGGACTTCGGCTAAGCTCGGCGGTGGAGGAAATCATGGCCAAATGGATCAAGCGCGGCCTGCTCGCGCTGCTTTGCCTGTCGTTGCTCGGCGCCGTCGCGGCCTGGTGGCTGTTGCGCGGCAGCCTGCCCCGCCTGGACGGCGAACTCGCCCTGCCCGGCCTGTCGGCCCCGGTGACGATCCAGCGCGACGCGCTCGGCGTGGTCACCGTCGATGCCGCCAACCAGACCGATGCGATGCGCGCACTGGGCTACGTCCACGGCCAGGAATGCTATTTCGAGATGGACCTGCTGCGACGCACGGCCGCCGGCGAACTGTCGGCGCTGTTCGGCGCTCGCGCCCTCGATTACGACCGCCGTCACCGCGTGCACCGCCTGCGCGGCCGGGTCGAAGCGCAACTCGCGTCGTTCGCCGGCGACAAGACCGCCTTGCTGCAGGCCTATGCCGACGGTATCAACGCCGGCCTCGGCGGCTTGTCGCGCAAGCCCTGGCCCTATCTGTTGCTCCGCGCCGAACCCGAACCCTGGAAGTTGTCGGATTCGGCCCTGGTCGGTTATGCCATGTACTTCGACCTGCAGGACGCGAGCAACGCCCGCGATCTCGCCTATTGGCGCATGCGTCCGCACCTGCCGCCGGCCTTGTACGCCTTGATCACTCACAACGGCAGCCGTTGGGATGCGCCGTTGTTCGGGGCGCCGTTCGGCGACGCCGAACTGCCGGGCGCCGACCAGGTCGATCTGCGCAAGCTGCCGACGCCCGCGTCCGGTGGCGTGATGCAACTGCCGTTCCCGGACGAGATCGGCAGCAACAACTTCGCCGTCGCCGGCAGCCTGACCGCCGACCGTCGCGCAATCGTCGCCGACGACATGCACCTGGGCCTGCGTGCGCCCAACCTGTGGTTCCGTGCGCGCCTGCGCTACGCCGACCCGCGCGTGCCCGGCGGCCGCATCGACGCCAGCGGCTTCACCCTGCCCGGCCTGCCGGCGCTGGTGGTCGGCAGCAACGGCCATGTCGCCTGGGCCTTCACCAACAGCTACGGCGACTGGGCCGACTGGTCGCGCGAACCCGGCTGCGCCGGCGACGCCAAGGCCGCGACCTGCGCGGGCCTGCGCATCCATGAGGAACTCATCGCGGTCAAAGGCGCGCCGTCGAGCAAACTGACGGTGCGCGAGACCGCCTGGGGCCCGCTGCTGCACGACAACGCCGACGGCAGTGCCCTCGCCCTGCGCTGGGCCGCGCACCTGCCGGGTTCGCTCAACATGGGCTTGGCCGACCTGAGCCGTGCGCAATCGGTCGACGAAGCGATGCAACTCGCCCGCGGCGTCGCCATGCCGGTGCAGAACCTGGTGCTCGGCGACCGCCAGGGCAAGATCGCCTGGCGTCTGCTCGGGCCGATTCCGGAACGCGACGAAGAATGCTCCACCGCGACCCTGGTCGAGAACGACCTCGTCGACGGCCAGCAACGCAGCGTCACCGACTGCCCACCCTGGAGCCTGCAAACGCAGGACGCGCCGCAGCTGGTCGCGCCGCCGTCGGGCCGCTTGTGGACCGCCAACACGCGCACGCTCGACGGCCTCGAATACGAGCGCATCGGCGACGGCAACTACGTGCTCGGCGCGCGCGCCGGACAGATCCGCGACGGCCTGTTCGCCAAGCAGCGCTTCAACGAACGCGACTTGCTCGCTATCCAGCTCGACGACCGCGCGCTGTTCCTGCAGCGCTGGTGGAAGCTGCTGCAGGACCAGGCCGCCCGCGTCGACAAAGCCGGCAATGCCAGCCCCGCGCTGGCGACCCTGGCCGAAGCGGCACGTCGTTGGGAAGGCCGCGCCGTGCCCGATTCGGCGAGTTACCGCATCGTCCGCAACTGGCGCCGCGCCGTGCACACACGCGTCGCCAACGGCCTGACCGCGCCGGTGCGCGCCGCGCTCGGCGAACGCTTCGAAATGCCCGAGCTGAAACAACTCGAAGGCGTGGTCTGGCCGCTGCTGGCGCAACGGCCGGATCATCTGCTGCCGCGCAGCGAACGTTCCTGGGACGAGTTGCTGGAGCACTCGGCCGACGACGTGCTCAAGGAGTTCGCGGTAACGCCCGGCCCGGACGCAGCGGCGCGATTGGCCCAGCAGCGCTGGGGCGAGCACAACACCGCCTCGATCTGCCACCCGCTCGCCTCGGCCCTGCCCGGCTTCGCCAAGCGCGCCCTGTGCATGCCCTTCGACGAACTGCCCGGCGATTCGGCCATGCCGCGCGTGCAGCGCCCGGATTTCGGCGCCTCCGAACGCATGGTGGTGTCGCCCGGCCACGAGGCCGACGGCATCATCCACATGCCCGGCGGCCAGAGCGGCCACCCGCTGTCGCCGTTCTGGGGTGCGGGCCACGACGATTGGGTGCATGGACGGCCGACGCCGTTCCTGCCGGGGCCGGCGCGGCATACCTTGACGGTGAAGCCGTTGCGGTGATTGCCGGGGGCGCGGCGATCTGACGTCACGCGGTCGCGNCCGCGACCGCGAACCGCAACGGCGTGGCAACAGCCGTTAGCCGACGACGCACGCAAGCGCCGCGGCTTCGTGCCCGGTCAGACCAACAAGCGCTCGATCAGCGCCCGATACAGATCCGGCAACGCCTCCAGGTCGGCGACCAGGACGTTCTCGTCGACCTTGTGGATGCTGGCATTGACCGGGCCGATCTCGATGCACTGCGCGCCCAGCGGCGCGATGAAACGCGCATCCGAAGTGCCGCCGCCGGTGCTTTCCTCGGGCACGCCGCCGGAGAACCGCGCCAGCACCTCGCGCGCCGCCGCGCGCAGCGGGCCTTCCGGGGTGTAGAACGGTTCGCCGCCGCGGAACCAGCGCAATTCGTATTCCAAGCCATGCGCGCGCAGCACTGCTTCGCACTGCTGCTCCAGGCGTTCGGCATTCCAGCTCGGGTTGTAGCGCAGGTTGAACAGCACCTGCAGTTCGCCCGGGATCACGTTGTTGGCGCCGGTGCCGGCGTGGATATTGCTGATCTGCAGCGAGGTCGGCGGGAAGGTTTCGTAACCCTCGTCCCAACGCCGCGCAGCGAGTTCGGACAAGGCCGGCATGGCCTGGTGGATCGGGTTGCGCGCCTTGTCCGGATAGGCGACATGGCCCTGCACGCCGATCACCTTCAAAGTTGCCGACAAGGTGCCGCGACGGCCCACGCGCAGCAGATCGCCGAGCTTGGCGGTCGACGAGGGCTCGCCGGTCACGCACCAATCGATGCGCTCGCCGCGCTCGCGGAAGGCCTCGGCGACGCGGCGCACGCCATCGATCGCATCGCCTTCTTCGTCCGAGGTCAGCAACAGGGCGACACGCCCGCGATGCCGCGGATGCGCGGCGACGAAGTCCTCCAGCGCGACCACGAACGCGGCCACGCTGCCTTTCATGTCGGCGGCGCCGCGGCCGTACAACACACCGTTGCGGATCTCCGGCAGATAGGGATCGCTGGACCAGGCATCGACCGGGCCCGAAGGCACCACGTCGGTATGGCCGAGCAGGACCAGGGTCGGGCCTTCGCCGTCGCCATGCACCGCCCAGAGATTGTCGACCTCGCCGTAGCGCAAGTGCTCGCAGACGAAACCGGCGCGGCGCAGGCGTTCGGCGATCAGCGCCTGGCAACCGAGATCGTCGGGCGTGACCGAAGGCCGTGCGATCAGCGCCAGAGTCAGATCGAGCACGGCACTCGACGAGGCCCCGCTCGACGAGGCAGCGCTCACGAACCGACCCCGAAGCGCTGCTTGAAGCCGTTGTCGCTGAAGCCCTGGCTGACCTTGCCGTCGTCGGTCACCACCAACGGGCGACGGATCAGCTGCGGGTATTCCTTCAACAGCAACTTCCACTCCGCATCCGAGGCCGGCTCCTTGCGGTTCGGCGCCAAGGTGCGCCAGGTGGTCGACGACTTGTTGATCAGCGACTCCCAGCCGCCGACCTGGTTCTTCCACTCGACCAACGTCTCCGGCGCCTGCCGGTTATCGCGATAGTCGACGAAAGTGTGGGCGACGCCGAAGCGGTCCAGCCACTTACGGGCCTTCTTGCAGGTGTCGCAGTTGTTGAGTCCGTAAAGAGTGGTCATGCAGTGAACCTCGATTCGATGTCGGATCAATTCGTACGAAGACGCTTGACGCGCTCGGCCAGTTCGGCGCCCAGCGGGTGCTTGAAGAAAGGCACCAGCACCAGGCCTTTCGGAATGAAGACGATCTCCTTGCCCAGCTTCCCGGGCACGCGCAGTTTCAGGGTGAGGCGCGGAGGATTGTCGTTGCGGGTGATATGGACATCATCGATGTCTTCCAGGGCGATGCGTTGTTTCACCAGGCCTCTCCTGACCAGCAAGAAGCTTCCGCCGTCGAGCACTTTGTCGGCCAAGGTGGAGACATAGCGCTTCATCAGGAGATAGCCGCCCAACAGCATCAGCGTGGGCGCCAGCACCGCCAGGGGCTCGGTCTTCCAAGACTCGGCCGCGAGCGCTCTGGCGATGATGTAACCCAGCGCTCCGTACCAGATGACCGGAAAAATTTTCTTGAGGAAGAAGGTCTGTCCCGACGAAATCTCTCTCATGGCCATCGTTCTCAGGTCTCGTTCCGTGACAGATTGACTCGACGCTCGAGGTCGAACGCCACTTCGTTGCGTCCAAGAGAATTGGGCCGGGGCATGAATACAATCCGCTGTCCCAACGGCCCCGAAGACTTCAGATGCAAGGTCACGCGGCGAGGCTTGAGGTTGTGACTGTCTTCGACGTAGGCGATGTCGGCGAACTTGAGTTGCAGCTCCAATTTTCGACGCCGTACCAGCAGGTAGTCGCCGTAATCGGCGACACAATCGGCGAAGGAGCTCGTCACCACGCAATAAGCGGCGAGTGCCGCGACCAATGCCAACCAGATCGCGACGTGCTCGGCAGAGACGCCGGTCCGACCGCCGAACAAGTACGTCGCAGGAGCAAGCAAGACGACGCCCAACAATAGCCGCGACCATAGTTTGCGCACCACAGTAGTCGGCGACGCGAGCTGATCCCCTTCTATCATTGGGCAAACCCTATCGATGCACGATCCCATGCAGCGGGCCCTGGATGCTGATCCTTAACCGAGCGGAACCGTATCGTCATCGCTTCGACGGCCGCGCGATGGGGCCTGCACCCACGCGCTGCTGCAGATCGGCCAGGATCGCGTTCTTGCCCGAGTCCAACCAGGGATTGGCCTGCGGCAGGAAAACGATATGCCGGCCCAAGGCGCTCGGCTCGCGCAGCTCCAGCATGAGCTGGCCGCGCTGCAGCCAGCCGGCCGGGCGCACTTCCTGCACCTCCGCCAGCGCTACCCGGGCCTCGACGCTGCCGCGCCGCACACGCAACACGTCTCCGGCCTGCTCGACCTCATCGGCCAAGCCCCAGTTGAGCGGCAGGAACGCTGCCGATATCGCCGCGTAGGTGCCGAATACCGCGACCGCCCACATCACTGGAAACCCCACGCCGTAGGTCGCCGCGCATGCGACCGGCAGGCACAGCAGCGGCAGCAACGGGCCCCACTTGTGCCATGCCGTCCAGCGCGACGAGATCCGGCGCATCCGCGCTGCCTCAGTCGGCCAGGCCGCGCAGCAAATCGTTGATGCTGGTCTTCGAACGCGTCTTGGCGTCGACCTGCTTGACGATGACCGCGCAGTACAGCGAATGCGATCCGTCCTTGGCTGGCAACTGTCCCGACACGACCACGCTGTACGGCGGCACGTGGCCGTAGCTGATCTCGCCGGTGGCGCGGTTGTAGACGCGGGTGCTCTGGCCGAGGAACACGCCCATGCCGATCACGCTGTGGTGGCCGACGACGAAGCCCTCGACCACTTCCGAACGCGCGCCGATGAAGCAGTGGTCTTCGATGATGGTCGGCGAGGCCTGCAGCGGTTCGAGCACGCCGCCGATGCCGGCGCCGCCGGACAGGTGGCAGTGCTTGCCGATCTGGGCGCAGGAACCGACCGTGGCCCAGGTGTCGACCATGGTGCCTTCGCCGACGTGCGCGCCGATGTTGACGAAGCTCGGCATCAACACCACGTCCTTGCCGATGTAGGCGCCGCGGCGGGCGATCGCGCCGGGCACGACGCGCGCGCCGAGCTTGCGGAAATCGGCTTCGCCGTAGCCTTCGAAGCGCGCCGGCACCTTGTCCCAGAACGGCGCCGGGTCGGCTTCGACGACCTGCATGTCGTTGACGCGGAAGTACAGCAGCACCGCCTTCTTCAGCCACTCATTGACGGTCCAGCCGCCCTTGCCGTCGGGTTCGGCGACGCGGAACTCGCCCTGCTCCAGACCGGCGATGACGCGCTCGACGGTGGGCCGGGTCGAGCCTTCGATCTCGTCGGGCGTGAGCATGCTGCGGCGCTCGAAAGCGCTGTCGATCATGAACTTCAGCTCGTCGATGCCCGGCACTTCGTTGCTCTTCTTGCGTGCGGTCTTCTTGGCGGTCTTCTTGGCGGGGCTCATCGACTGTCTCCTTCGAGGCAGGCCAGCAGCGCGTCGCGCAGGGCCTGCTGTTGCGTTTCGTCGAGCGCGCGATCGCGCCCGTCGGTGATCTGGAATACGTCCTCGGCGCGTTCGCCGAAGGTGGCGATGCGCGCGTCGTACACGCGCAGCCGCTGTTTTCGCAAGGTCTGGGCGACGTCGGCCAGCAGGCCGGGGCGGTCGGTGCAGACCAGGCTCAAGGTGGTGCGCGCGCTCGCCGCTTCGTCCTTGTTGAACGAGGCGAACACGATCTGCGGCACGATGCGGAAATGGCGCAGATGCCGCGGTTGCGCCCGGCGTGCCGGCTTGATGCGTTCGAGCGGGCCGGCCAGGGTCGACTCCAGGCGCCGTTCGACATCTTCGGCGCTCGGCGGCTGGCGCGGATCGGTCGGCACCACTTCGAAGGTGTCGAAAATCGCGCCTTGCGGGCCGTCGAGCACACGCGCCTGCTGGATCGCCAGACCGAGCCGGTCGAGCGTGGCGACGATCGCAGCGAACAAGCCGTCGCGATCGGGCGAATGCACGAACACTTCGAGCGCGCCGGCATGGGCGCCGCCGTGGGCGCTGACCGGCCGCGCACGCACGCGGGTGTCGCCGAGCGCAATGCCGCGCAGCGAGGCCGCCTGCCAGGCGATCTGGTCGGGCCGGCCGCGTTGGAAGGCGATCTCGGGCATGCGCGCGAACAAGGCGGCGATCTCGTCGTCGCGCGCGCCGAACGCGGCCAGCATGGCCTGCGCGGCTTCGCGGGTTTCGGCGGCGCGCTCGGCGCCCGCGACCGGATGTTCGAGCCCACGCCGCAAGGCCAGGCGGGTGGCGGTGTAAAGGTCGGCGAGCAGCCGGTCTTTCCACGCGTTCCACAGCTTCGGCGAGGTGCCGGCGATGTCGGCGCAGGTCAACAGATACAGATGATCGAGGTGCTCGCGATCGGCCACCTTGGTGGCGAAGCGATGGATCACGTCGGGGTCGGCGATGTCCTGCTTCTGCGCAGTCACCGACATCAACAGATGTTGGCGCACCAGCCATTCGACCAGTGCGGTGTCGGCCTCGCTCAGGCCCATGGTCGAGCAGAACACACGCGCGTCGTCGCCGCCGAGTTCGGAGTGGTCGCCGCCGCGGCCCTTGGCGATGTCGTGGAACAGGCCGGCAAGCAGCAACAGCTCCGGCTTGCGCAGGCGCGGCCAGACTTCGTGGGCGATGCTGAAGCGTTCGTCGGCTACGCCGGAGGCGAAGCGGGCGAGATTGCGCAGCACCGCCAGGGTGTGCTGGTCGACCGTGTAGACGTGGAACAGGTCGAACTGCATGCGCCCGGAGACTTTCGAGAACGCCGGAATCCAGCGCCCCAGCACGCCCAGGCGCGCCATGCGTTCGAGCGCGTGCACCGGATGCGGGCCGCGCAGGATCTTGATGAAGCGTTCGCGCAACGCCGGCTCGGCCTGGACGAAGCTCGGCACCTGCGACAACGCCTCGGCCAGCGCGCGCGCAGTCTGCGAATGCAGGCCGCGGATCTCGTCGTGCGCGGCCCAAGCCGCGAACAGGGCGAACACCTCGGAGGCGTCGCGCGGCCACTCGGCGTCGCGGGCGGCACCCGCTGTCCGAGCAGCGATGTAGTCGCGGCGCAACTCGAAGGCTTCGAACACGCCGTCCAGCGGTACCGGCACGGCCTCGCCTTCGATCTGTTCCTCGAAACGTTGCAGCAGGCGCTCGCCGATGCGCAGCACCAGGGCGGCGCTGCGATAGAAGCCCTGCATCATCTGCTCGACGGCGAGGTTGTCGGCGTTGTCGACATGCCCCAGGCGTTCGGCGAGCAGTTTCTGGTAATCGAAACGCAGCCGCTCTTCGCGTTTGCGCGCGACCAGATGCAGCCCGAAACGCAAGCGCGACAAGGTGCGGCGCTCGCGCTCCAGCGTGGTCAGTTCGTCCGGCCCCAGTTGGCCGATCGACACCAGCGATTCCAGATCGGAGGTACCGATGATGCGCAGCGCCATCCAGTGCAGGGTCTGCACGTCGCGCATGCCGCCCGGGCCTTCCTTGAGGTTGGGCTCGAGGTTGTCGGCGGTGTCGCCGTAGCGGGCATGGCGCAAGCGCAGCTCTTCGCGCTTGGCGATGAAGAATTCGCGTGCCGGCCACACCTGCGACGGCGAGATCGCCGCCTGCAGCGCCATCTGCGCGACCGCGCCAGCGGCGAGCGGGCGCGCTTCCAGCATCGCGGTCAGCACGCTGAGGTCGGCCGCGGCTTCGGTGCATTGCTCGGCAGAGCGCACGGCGTGACCGACCGGCAGGCCGGCGTCCCACAGCGAGGCGAAGAAACAGCCGAGTTGTTCGGCCTGGGCGGTCTGCGCTTCGGAGTCGGCGAGCACCAGCAGGTCGATGTCCGACTGCGGAAACAACTCGCCGCGGCCGTAACCGCCGACCGCGAACAGGGCCAGTGGCGCGGCCTCGTCGATGCAGGCCTGCCAGGCCGCACGCACCTGCGCATCGACCGCGTCGGTGCGCGCGCGCAGCAGGCGGTCGATGTCGGCATTGGGGTCGCTGTCGAAACGCTGCGCCAGGGCGGCGTCGACCGCGCTCAAGGCTGCGCGGATCGCCGCCGGGCTGCCGGCCGAGGGCGTCGCCGCATCGGGCGCCGCCGACCGATCGGCCAATCGTTCGTCAGGCCGATCGCCGGCGACGGGGCCGGTCATAGGTCGTTGTCGTCGCCCGGCACGCGGGTCAGGATTTCGACGCCGTCCTCGGTCACCGCGACGGTGTGCTCCCACTGTGCCGACAACTTGCGGTCCTTGGTCACCACGGTCCAGCCGTCCGGCAGGGTCTTATGGCGGTAGGTACCTTCGTTGATCATCGGTTCGATGGTGAAGGTCATGCCGGGCACGAGCTTCACGCCTTCGCCCGGACGGCCGTGGTGCAGCACCTGCGGGTCTTCGTGATACACGCGGCCGATGCCGTGGCCGCAGTAGTCGCGCACCACGCTGAAGCGCTCGGCTTCGGCATAGGTCTGGATGGCGTGGCCGATGTCGCCGAGGGTGATGCCGGGCTTGACCAGGCGGATGCCGCGGAACATCGCTTCGCGGGTCACGTCGACCAGGCGCTTGGCCATGACCGAGGGCGTGCCGACGTAATACATGCGGCTGGTGTCGCCGTGCCAGCCGTCCTTGATCACGGTGACGTCGATGTTGACGATGTCGCCGTCCTTGAGGATCTTGCTGTCGCTCGGGATGCCGTGGCAGATCACGTTGTTGACCGAGGTGCACACGGTTTTCGGAAAGCCCTTGTAGCCGACGTTGGCCGGAATCGCTTTCTGCACGTTGACGATGTGCTCGTTGCAGATGCGGTCCAGCTCGCCGGTGCTGACGCCCGGCTTCACGTACGGAGCGACGATCTGCAGCACCTCGGCGGCCAGGCGGCCGGCGACGCGCATCTTCTCGATGTCTTCGGGTGTCTTGATGGAAATAGCCATGCCGGCATTATCGCTTAATCGGGGCCGCCCTTCACGCGTCGCGGGCCTCGTCGACGCGACGCTGCGTGCCATCGCCGGCGCGGTCGGCGCGTACGTCCCGAAGGTGGACCGCGCGGCACAGAGCAGCCGGCGAACGCTGGAGCTGCCACCGCGTGCAGGGCGCGAAGGCCAGGCGCCCGCGCAAGCCGAATCGCCGCCCGGGCAGCCGCTCAATCGGCCCGGCCGGCCCCTGGCGGGTGGATTTCTCAGCCCGAGCTGAGATGGTGAACCTCAAGGGCGGAAGCCACGCAATTCGGGCGGCTCCAGGGCGCCCCTGGGTGCCTCCTGGCCGCCCCGCCCCTCGTCCGACCCGGCTTCCAGCCCCCTCAACTTGCCCCAAGCCCCCGTCCCCGTTACACTTCCGCGGCTCTGCGACCGGACCGACCTGCTTCACCGGACCGAATCGCGCCGCCCACGTCGGGCGTCACCGACGAATACACACCTGCCGCCACAGCCCGTGCCGGGGTGCCTGAGGGACCGATCGCAAGCTCGGCTCCGCAGGTTCGGACACGGAAGCGACAGGGAGGCCCAACCCCGGAACCCTTCGCCACGGACCTGCGTCCGCGGCGAGCCGCCATCACTCAACCGGCGGTCGGTTCCCTTGCCTTCGGAGTTATCGCAATGCCTCAGATCACCATGCGTCAGATGCTGGAAGCCGGCGTCCATTTCGGCCACCAGACGCGCTACTGGAATCCCAAGATGGGCCCGTACATCTTCGGCGCCCGCGGCAAGATCCACATCATCAACCTCGAGAAGACCGTTCCGCTGTTCAACGACGCGATGAACTTCATCTCGGGCATCGCGCAGAAGCGCGGCACCATCCTGTTCATCGGCACCAAGCGTTCGGCGCGCGATTCGATCAAGGAAGAAGCGCAGCGCTGCAACATGCCGTACATGACCCAGCGCTGGCTGGGCGGCACGCTGACCAACTTCCGCACCGTCAAGCAGTCGGTCTCGCGCCTGAAGGAACTGGAAGCCGGCGAAACCGACGGCACCTTCCAGAAGATGGTCAAGCACGAAGTGCTGGGCCTGCGCCGCGAGCGCGACAAGCTGGAAGCCTCGCTGGGCGGCATCAAGGACATGAACCGTCTGCCCGACGCTCTGTTCGTGATCGACATCGGTCATGAAGACATCGCGATCAAGGAAGCCAAGAAGCTCGGCATCCCGGTCATCGCCGTTGTCGACACCAACTACGACCCGGCCCTGGTCGACTACGCGATCCCGGGCAACGACGACGCCATCCGCGCCGTGCAGCTGTACGCCCGCGCCGCCGCCGACGCCGTGCTCGAAGGCAAGGCCGCCGCTCCGCAGGTCGGCAACGTCCGCGAAGAAGACTTCGCCGAAGCCGAAGGCGAAGGCGCCGCGAAGGACGACCGCAAGTCCGCTCCGCGCGGCCGCGCACCGGCCAAGAAGGGCCCGGCTCCGGCTGCCGCCCCGGCCGCCAAGAAGGCCGACGGCGAAGCTCCGGCTGCCGAGTAAGCGTCATGTAATGCAGCCGCGCGACACTGCGCGGCTGCACTTGCCCGTATCCGCTCCGGGTAGCAGCGGCGTAAGCCGCGATGCATCGCCGTACCGAGCGATGAAACGCGGCTTACGCCGCTCCTGCCCGGACTTTATCGAACACCCGAGGTAACCCCATGGCTGAAATTTCCGCTTCCCTGGTCAAGGAACTCCGCGAGCGCACCGGCGCCGGCATGATGGAGTGCAAGAAGGCTCTCGTCGAAAACAACGGCGACATCGACGCCGCTGCCGAATGGCTGCGCAAGTCGGGCCTGGCCAAGGCCGACAAGAAGGCCGGCCGCGTCGCTGCCGAAGGCCGCATCGCGGTCGCCCAGGACGGCGGCAAGGCCGTGCTGGTCGAGATCAACTCCGAGACCGACTTCGTCGCCAAGGACGCCAACTTCCTGTCCTTCACCGAGACCGTGGCCCAGGCCGCGCTGAGCTCGGGCGCCGTCGACGCCGAGGCGCTGAAGGCCGTCAAGCTGGCTTCCGGCGAAACCGTCGAGGAAACCCGCGCCGCGGTCATCGCCAAGGTCGGCGAGAACCTGCAGGTGCGTCGCCTGATCCAGATCGACAGCGCCAACAACGTCGCGGCCTACGTCCACGGCGGCCGCATCGGCGTGCTGATCGAGCTCAAGGGCGGCGATGCCGACCTGGCCCGCGGCCTGGCCATGCACGTTGCCGCGATGAACCCGCCGCACATCAAGGCCAGCGACGTCCCGGCCGAGTTCGTGGCGAAGGAAAAGGAAATCGAACTGGCCAAGATGTCCGACAAGGACAAGTCCAAGCCGGCCGACATCCTGGAGAAGATCATCGGCGGCAAGATCGCCAAGATCGTCAACGAAGTCACCCTGTACGGCCAGCCCTACGTGCTGAACACCGATCAGACCGTCGAGCAGGTGGTCAAGGCCGCCGGCGCCGACGTGGTCAGCATGCAGCGCATCGCCGTCGGCGAAGGCATCGAGAAGCAGGTCGACGACTTCGCTGCCGAAGTCATGAAGCAGGCCGGCCTGGCGTAAGCCACCGTCGCTTCGAGGCAGTACGAGAAAGGCCGCGGATTCCGCGGCCTTTTTCTTTGTTCGGGATTCGGGATTCGGGATTCGGGATTCGGGATTCGGGAATCGGGAATCGGGAATCGGGAATCGGGAATCGGGAACAGCGTAATCATCACCCGTCGTTCCCGCGAAGGCGGGAACCCAGGGCTTTCGGGCGAGAACGCTTGAAGTCGCTGGGTGTTCGGCTTCGCCGAAGTGAAGCGTGCCCCACCTTCGCGGCAACGACGGGGATGGTTACGCTGTTCGATTCCCGATTCCCCGCCTCACTCGATCGGCGGGCAGGACTCGGCGTAGTGCGAACTCTGCGAGATCACCACCCACTGACCGCCGGTGTAGCGGTACTTGGTCAGCACGATCTCGTAGGCCCAGCCCTGGTATTCGCAGGTGGTCTCCGTGCGGAACGAGCCCTCGGCCGGATCGGCCTGGGCCACCGGCAGGAACAGCAACAGGCCCGACAGGCCCAACGCGCACACGGTATTCCGAAACGTCATGGCAACCCCTCCTGGGTTAGGCGAACCGATTCGCCGAACCGATCATAGTCCGGCCGCGTCCGCGTCCCTGCGACACCTGTCAGATTCCCCCACCCCGACGCAACACGGCCGCGATCTCTCGCGGCCGTGCGCTTGCGGACCAGATCATGGCGGTCGCGGCAGCGGGAACGCTGCCGCGGCGGCTCAGCCGGCCTGCTGGAAATACACCTCTTCGTACGGCTGCACGACGACCCAGCCGGTGCCGGCGAACTTGAGCTGCACGCTCTCGCCCGAGCCGCGCCCGAACAGGGTGCCCAGGGAGATGTCGGTGACGATGTCGGGGCTGAGGCCGCCGGACCAGGCGACGGTCGCGTTCGGGTCGGTGAACACCGGCTGGTCCGGGGTCACCGCCAGGGTCAGCGGTTCGTAATGCGAGGTGATCGCGACCACGCCGCTGCCGCTGAGTTTGATGTTGAACAGGCCGCCGGACATCATGCCCGAGACCTTGCGCATCATCTTGATGTCGGCCGAAATGCCGTCCTCGTAGGCCAGCACGTCGTTGCCGTTGACGAAGATGGACTCGCCGCCCAGGCGCAGCAGGGTGATCTTCTTGCCGGCATCGGCGATGTAGACCCGGCCCTTGCCTTCCATCTTCATCAGCTGCGTGCCTTCGCCGCTGATCGCCTTCTTCAGCAGGTTGCTCAGGCCCTGCTCGAGCACGCCCTGGCGCACGAACTTGACGCCGCCGCGGTACGCCACCATCGAGCCGGCCTTGGCCCAGACCCGGCCGTCGAGCTTGACTTCGAGCAGGTGCGAGCTTTCCAGCTCGAACACTTCCTGGCTGAGGTCCTTCTGCTTCGAGGCTTCGACGAATTCGTTGAGGTTCTTGATCGACACTTCCATCTCCTTGGGTGGTGCGCGGCGCGTGCCGGGACGGCACGGGCGCGATACGGCGGTTCCAATCTGGACCGGCGGCGGGATCATAAGGGATCGCCGTGCCGGAACGAGGGCGGCGGCACCGACAATCGCAGCCGCGGACACGGCCGACATGGCCTTCGCGGCCGCCGGAGGCCCGTTTGCGCACGACCCGGGGTGGGCGCTTGAGCTACAATTCGGCCGCTGCCCGCCTCCCCGAGAATGCCCCATGTCCCAGCTCGCCTATCGCCGTGTCCTGTTGAAACTTTCCGGCGAGGCGTTGATGGGGGACGAGGACTACGGCATCGATCCCAAGGTGATCGGCCGCCTCGCCCGCGAAGTCATCGAAGTCCAGCAGGCCGGCGCGGAAATCGCGCTGGTGATCGGCGGCGGCAACATCTTCCGCGGCGCCGGCCTCGCCGCCAGCGGCATGGACCGGGTCACCGGCGACCAGATGGGCATGCTCGCCACCGTCATCAACGCCCTGGCGATGCAGGATTCGCTCGAGAAGCTCGGCGCCAAGGTGCGGGTGATGAGCGCGATCAAGATCAACGACGTCTGCGAGGACTACATCCGCCGTCGCGCGATTCGTCATTTGGAAAAAGGCCGCCTGGCGATCTTCGCCGCCGGCGTCGGCAGCCCGTTCTTCACCACCGACTCGGGCGCCGCCCTGCGCGCGATCGAGATCGGCGCCGACCTGTTGCTGAAGGCGACCAAGGTCGACGGCGTGTACGACAAGGACCCGAAGAAGCACAGCGACGCGGTGCGCTTCGACAAGCTCACCTACGACGACGTCATCACCCGCGACCTGCAGGTCATGGACACCGCGGCGTTCGCGCTGTGCCGCGACAGCGAGCTGCCGCTGCGCATCTTCGACATGGGCCAGCCCGGCGTGCTGCTGAAGATCCTGCGCGGCGAGAACATCGGCACCCTGGTCAAGGGCCGCAACTGAGCCTGCGACTCAGGCGACCCGCTCGACGGCGGATGTCGTTTTGGGCCATCCGCTCCGGCCGCCCAGGCGCTGGAGCGTGATTCCCGGCAAGGCCGCCGAGCCCTGCCGCATCGATCGTTCCTCGTGAAGAAACGCCTCCCGCTCCGATGCCCGGAGCGCGATCGAGCATGCCCGATCAGGCGTCGGTCGCCGACTGCCCACCGTCGCTGATCCAGCGCACATACTCGGCCGCATCGCGCGCAGCCTGTTCGGCATCGCGGATAGCCTGCTGCACATCCCGGCGTGCCTGCTCGACATCGCGCATATGTTGTTCGGCATCGCGCCGGGCCTGTTCGGCATCGCGCGCCACCTGATCCCGATCCAACGCAGCCTGCCGCGCATCGTTTGCGCCTTGCGCCGCATCGAGACGAGCCTGCTCGCCGTCGCGCCGCGCCTGCTGGGCCACGCGTTCGGCCTCGCGACCGGCACGCTCGGCGTCCTGGGCCGAACGCAGGGCTTCGCGCTCGGCGATCTTGGCGTCGCGCTCGGCCTGGCGGGCATCGATCTCGGCCGCCTTCATGTCGCGCATGTGCTGCTGCAAACGCGCGAGAGTCGCGGCATCGCGCACTTCTTCGTAGCGCTCGTCGGCGTCGACGCGATAGAACTTGCCGCCCTTGGCCGCCCAGACCGAAGGCGCCTGCCCCTGGTGCCGCTCGAAGATGCGGGTTTCGCCGGCCTTGCCGCCGCTGCGGTCGGATTGGACCGAGATCGTCCGCGACGAGGCCTTTGCCGATGCGTCCGCAGCAGCAGTGATCCGGTACGGCACCAGGCCGAGCAGGACCACGGCGAAGGTCAACGCCAAGGTACCGGCGTGCGAGGTCGAAGCTGCGTTCTGCAACATGGTCAATCTCCTCTTGAGAGCGGTATAGGTGGGTGAAGCGCTGGCGACGCCGGCGCCGGGCCGCGGCGCGACGCCGAGGCGCAGGAGCAATCGCCCGTAGTCCTGGGGCGTGTAGCGGCGGCTGTCGAGCACCGCCGCATCGCAGGCGGCCTCGCGCGCAAGCGAGTACTCGCGTGCGACCAGATGAGCGAGCGGATGGAAGAAGAACAGCTGCTGGGCCAGGGCCGGCACCCAGCCCCACCACAGATCGCGACGGCGCAGATGGACCAGCTCGTGGTGCAGGGCCATGTCGAGTTCGCCGGCACTCATCGAGGCGATGCGGTGTTGCGGCAATAGCACCACCGCAGGCCACGGGCCGAGCAGTTGCGGCGATTCGATCTCCGCCGACAGGCGCAGCTCCGGCAAACGCCGCAGGCCGAGGCTGTCGCCGAGCCGGCGATAGGCCTGCGCCACCGGCAGCGGCACCTCCGCCGAGGAACGCGCGATGCGGCGGCGCGTGTCGAGGAAAGCGCGCAGGTTCGCGGTCAGCACGGCACTGAAAGCCAACAGCCAGACCCCGGCCAGTAACGAAGTCCACGACGGCCAGACGCTGCCGATCGCAGCATCGGCCAGCGATGCCGTGGGGGCGTCGCCGCCGGCCATCACGAACGGTAGGCGTGCCGACAACGGCATCGCCGTGGCCGCCGGCGCGTCGGCGATCAGGCTGCCGAAGGATTCCGGCAATAGCGGCAGCATCAGCGGCGTCGGCCACAACAGGCCAACCAACAACTGCAACGCCGCCAGCCACCACAGCCAGCAGCGCGCCGAAGCGCTCAGGCGCGGCAAGTAGCGGCACAGCGCCCACACCGCGGCGACCAGCAGCAAGGATTGCAGGCTGGCCGCGGCCAGGCGCGGCAGCAGCGTGTCGGCGACGAAGGACAGATCCATCGAGGGCAGACTCATCTCAGCTCTCCTTGCGGCGCGACTGCAGATCGGCGACGAGCCCTTCGAGTTCGGCCAGTTCCTCGTCGCTGACTTCGGTGCGCTGCGACATCCAGGCCACGAACGGCGACAGCGATCCCTGCAGGGTGTTGGCGACGAACTTGCCGACCGCCGAGCGCATCACGTCGTCGGGCGCGGTCGCACTGGCATAGCGGTACACGCCGCCGAGCTTGCGCCGGCGCAGATACGACTTCGCGCGCAGGCGTTCCATCATCGTCAGCACGGTCGAACGCGCGAGGCCGCGCGGCTCGCCGTAGGCGGAGGCGACTTCGCCGACCGAGGCGTCGCCGTTCTCGTCGATGTATTGCAGTAGCGCCAGTTCCTGGTCGCCTATGGATTTGCGGTTCATGACGCTCCTGCTGATCGCCTGCCCGGGTCGTGGCCGGCCATGACTACATGTGTAGGCATAGTTGTCGTGACTACAGACGTAGTCAAGGGTGTCGAAAGTCATGACGGGCCGGCGCACGGCACGCGCAAGACCAGAGCGGATAGGGCTTCTGCGACGGCCATCGAGCTTCCGCCCGCACCCGGCGGGGGCTGTAATAGTGTTCACGGCGCGGGCCGTGACAGCATTCGTCCATGCACTCGCACAGCCATCACCACGGCCCCAGCGGCACCCGCGCCTTCGCCGCGGTGACCCTGATCAACCTGGCCTACACGATTCTCGAAGCCGGCTATGGCTTCATGACCAATTCGCTGGCCCTGCTGTCGGACGCCCTGCACAACCTGGGCGACGTGCTCGGGCTGGGCCTGGCCTGGGGCGCGGCGGTGCTGGCGCGGCGCGCGCCGACCGCGCGCCACACCTACGGCTGGCGACGCGCGACCCTGCTCTCGCCGTTGGCCAATGCCCTGCTGCTGGTCGGTTTTTCCGGCGCCCTGGGCTGGGAGGCGATCCGCCGCTTCAACGCGCCGCCGGAGATCCCGGCCCTGCCGGTGATGCTGGTGGCGGCACTCGGCATCGCGGTCAATCTCGGCGCGGCCTGGCTGGTACGCGACGGCCACGACCACGACCTCAACCGCCGCGGCGCCTTCCTGCATCTGATGGCCGACGCGGCCGTGTCGCTGGCCGCAGTCCTGGCCGGCGCCGGCATGTGGTTCACCGGTTGGGCCTGGCTCGACCCGGCCATCGCCCTGCTGATCAGCGCGGTGGTCGCGATCGGCGCCTTCGGTCTGCTGCGCGAGAGCTTCAACGCGGCGATGGACGCGGTGCCGCGCGGCGTCGACCGCGCCGAAGTCGAGAGCCTGCTGCGCGCGCAACCCGGGGTGGAAGCGATCCACCATCTGCACATCTGGTCGCTCGGCGCCGGCGAAATCGCCATGACCGCGCATATCGTGCGCCCCGACGACCGCGACCACGACGTCTTCATCGACCGCCTCAACCGCGAGCTCGACCAACGCTTCGGCATCAACCACCCGACCCTGCAGGTCGAGCACGGCCGGGCCTGCGAGCACGACCGCCACGACCGCGCGCCGCACGGCGCCGGCGGCCATGATCATGACCACGATCATGACGATCATCACGGCCACGAGTACGAACACAGGCACGGCCGCGAACAAGGCGACGAGGACCATCGGCATACGCACGGCCACTCGCACAGCCATTGAGGGTTCATGCTGCATTGCAGCGAAAACCGCGGCCGGCGCGGCCGGCGGCGCAGGATAACGAAAACTTCGCGTTTGCCCCGGCCTGAAACCGTGACGCAATCCGGTACACGGCCGCACATCGACGCGCGCCATACCCGTGCAAAACAGCCTAAACCGCGCTGACCTCAGCCCATCCGCGTGGCCGCCACGGCGGCGTTCGGTCCGCAAAACCCGCCCGAGCCCATATAATCCCGCGATTACCGCCACAGGACCGGAGCCGGCGAATGCTCAATGAAATCAAGAAAGACGCACAGAACCGCATGGCCAAGAGCGTCGAAGCCTTTCGCCACGACCTGACCAAGGTCCGCACCGGGCGCGCTTCGGCTGCGCTGGTCGATCACCTGAAGGTGAACTACCACGGTTCCGAGATGCCGCTGAACCAGGTCGCCAGCGTCGCGGTCTCCGATGCGCGCACCCTGACCATCACCCCGTGGGAAAAGCAGATCGTCGGCGCGGTCGAGAAGGCCATCCTCGCCTCCGACCTGGGCCTGACCCCGAACACCGCCGGCACCGTCATCCGCATCAACCTGCCGGCGCTGACCGAAGAACGCCGCAAGGAACTGACCAAGGTCGTGCACAGCGAGAGCGAGAACGCGAAGGTCGCGATCCGCAACATCCGCCGCGACGCCAACACCCAGGCCAAGGAACTGCTGAAGGACAAGAAGATCACCGAGGACGAGCTGCGCCGCTACGAGGACGACATCCAGAAGGTCACCGACAGCGCGATCAAGGACGTCGACGGCGTGGTCAAGGCGAAGGAACAGGAATTGATGGCGGTCTGACCGGTCGCCGCAGTCCCTGGGCGGCGGTCCGAATCGATCGCCGCAGTTCCTGGACGATCGCGCACTGAACTTTCTGCCGATCGCACGGGTCAGCACTGGGTCCCGGACGGGATCCATCGTCGCCGGAACCCCGCTTCCGGATGCCCCTCCCGCTTCCAAGGTCAACATCATCGGCGCCATGCCCAACGAGCCCGCACCCACCGCGCCCGCACGCATCCCGCGCCACCTGGCCGTCATCATGGACGGCAACGGGCGCTGGGCCGAGCGCCGCCGCCGGCCGCGCATCATCGGCCACCGCGCCGGCGCGCGCACGGTCAACATCTGCATCGACTTCTGCATCGCCCGCGGCATCGAGGCGCTGACCCTGTTCGCGTTCTCGAGCGAAAACTGGGGCCGCCCCGAAGACGAAGTCGGCGCGCTCATGAAGCTGTTCCTCAACGCGCTAGAGCGCGAGGTCGAGGAACTTCACCGTCGCGGCGTGCGCGTGCGCTTCATCGGCGAGCGCGAGCGCTTCTCGGAAAAAATCCGCGAACGCATGGCTGCGGCCGAGCATCAAACCCGCAACAACGGCACCCTGCACCTGACCGTGGCCGCGAGCTACGGCGGGCGCTGGGACATCGCCCAGGCCGCACGGTCGCTGGCCGCCGACGTCGCCGCCGGACGCCTGGCGCCGGACGAGATCGACGAGGTGCTGATCGCCTCGCGCCTGTCGCTGGCCGACCTGCCGGCGCCGGATTTGTTCATCCGCACCGGCGGCGATACCCGCATCAGCAATTTCCTGCTGTGGCAGCTGGCCTATACCGAATTGTGGTTCACCGAGTTGTTGTGGCCGGAACTGGACGCGACGACCCTGCAACGCGCCCTCGACGATTACGGCAACCGCGAACGCCGTTTCGGCCTGACCGGGTCGCAAGTCGCCGCCGCCCTGTCCAACGAGACCGTTGAATGACCCGAACCCGCTTGCTCGCCGCGCTGGTGATGGCGCCTGTCGCGATCGCGGCGATCCTGCTGCTGCCGACGCCGTGGATGATCGCGGTGGCCGCCGTCCTGTTCCTCGCCGGGCTCTGGGAATGGTTCGATCTGGCCGAGATCGAAGACACCTTGTCGCGCACCGTACTGTTGGTCGCCCACCTGGCCCTGATGGTCACCATCGTCTGGGCGTCGCGCTCGGGCGGTTTCGGCGGCGCCCAGGCGCCGTCGATGGTGCTGTTCAAACTGGCCTCGCTGATCGGCGTGATCTGGTGGCTGCTGGCCCTGCTGTGGCTGCAGCGCTTCGACTTCGCCAGCGACCACCGCACCTATGCGCGGATGTTCAAGCTCGCCGCCGCGGCGCTGAGCGTGATCCCCGCGTGGTGCGCGCTGGCCTGGATCCATGCCGAAGGCAGCAACGGCCACTGGTGGCTGCTGACCGCGCTGGCCGTGGTCTGGGCCGCCGACACCGGCGCCTACTTCGCCGGGCGCAAGTTCGGCATGCTCAAGCTCGCCCCGCGGGTCAGCCCCAACAAGACCGTCGAAGGCCTGATCGGCGGCGCCTTCGCCGGCGTCGCCGCCGGCGTCGGTTTCTCGCTGCTGGCCGGCGCGACCACGGCGCAATTGCCGTGGGTCGCGGTCGTCTCGCTCGCGGCGGTGCTGTTCTCGGTGGTCGGCGACCTGTTCGAGAGCCTGCTCAAGCGCCACGCCGGAGTGAAAGATTCGGGTCACCTGATTCCAGGCCACGGCGGCATCCTCGACCGCATCGACGGCGTGCTCGCCGCGCTGCCGGTGTTCGCCCTCGGCAAGGCGATCTTCGGGTTCTGATGATGAGTGCGCGGGTCTGCCGGGTAGAAGCGAATCCCCCCTGCCCCCCTTTTGCAAAGGGGGGAGAAACCGAGGGTGTGGCTGAAGCCGCGCCGCCCGCTGACCTTCACTCGATGAGCTGGCCTGCTTGTCTTCCCCCTTTGCAAAAGGGGGACCGAGGGGGATTTGCTTATCCCCCAGCGCACCACGCGACCGCACCACGCAGCCCCTTCCACGCGAGCGCCCGCGCATGACGTCCCTCTCCCGCAAGGTCGCCGTGCTCGGCGCCACCGGTTCGATCGGCACCTCGGCATTGGACGTGATCGCGCGCCATCCCGAGGCGTTGCGCGCCAGCGTGCTCGCCGCCGGCGGCAAGGTCGACGCCCTGCTGGCCCTGTGCGAACAGCATCGCCCCGAGCACGCGGTGATCGCCGACCCGGCCGGCTATGCCGCCCTGCGCGACGGCCTGCGCGAGCGCGGTCTGTCGGCACAGGCCCATTGCGGCGACGAAGCCCTGGTCGAGCTGGTCTCGTCGGACGTCTGCGACACCGTGGTCGCGGCGATCGTCGGCGCCGCCGGCTTGTCCTCGACCCTGGCCGCGGCCCGCGCCGGCAAGCGCCTGCTGCTGGCCAACAAGGAGTCGCTGGTCCTCGCCGGCGAGCTGCTGATGCACGCCGCGCACGAGGCCGGCGCCTGCATCGTGCCGATCGACAGCGAGCACAACGCCATCTTCCAGTGTCTGCCGCCGGCCGCGCCGGCGCAGTCCGGCGGTCTGCCCTACGCCCGCGCCCATGCCGGTCTCAAGCGCATCCTGCTGACCGCCTCGGGCGGGCCGTTCCGTGGCCGTACACGTTCCGAACTGACCCAGGTCACCCCGGAACAGGCCGTGGCGCACCCGAAATGGTCGATGGGGCCGAAGATCTCGGTCGACTCGGCCACGCTGATGAACAAGGGCCTGGAAGTCATCGAGGCCCACCATCTGTTCGGGATCGAGGGCGAACGCATCGAGGTGCTGGTGCACCCGCAGAGCCTGGTCCATTCGCTGGTCGAATTCGTCGACGGCTCGACCCTGGCCCAACTGGGTTTGCCGGACATGCGCACCGCCCTCGCGGTCGGTTTCGGCTGGCCGGAGCGGATCGACTCGGGCGTGGCCGGGCTCGACCTGCTGGCCCACGGCCGCCTCGATTTCGAACGCCCCGACCTGGACGCCTTCCCCTGCCTGCGCCTGGCCTTCGAAGCCCTGGCCGCGGGCGGTACCGCTCCGGCGGTGCTGAACGCCGCCAACGAAGTGGCCGTTTCAGCCTTTCTTCAGCGGCGAATCGGTTTCCTAGCGATACCCGCGCTGGTCGAAGACACACTCGCCGCGCTCCCGACCATCCCGGCCAGTTCCTTGGCGGTGCTGCGCGAGGCCGATGCTCTGGCCCGTCGCCATGCCGAACAAGCGATCGGCCACAGGGCCTGAATCATGGCGACCACGGCAGGACAGCGATGCGGAGGCGGCCATGAGTGAAGTCCTGGGTTCGTTGTGGTGGCTGATCATCAGCCTCGGCGTGCTGGTCACGATCCATGAATTCGGCCATTTCTGGGTCGCGCGGCGCTGCGGCGTCAAGGTGCTGCGCTTCTCGATCGGTTTCGGCAAACCGCTGTGGCTGCGCAAGGGCCGCGACGGCACCGAGTACGTCATTGCGCGCATCCCGCTCGGCGGCTACGTCAAGATGCTCGACGAGCGCGAATACGAGGTCAGCGAAGCGCTCGCCCCGCAGGCCTTCAACCGCAAGCCGGTCTGGCAGCGCATCGCCATCGTCGTGGCCGGCCCGGCCGCCAACCTGATCCTGTGCGTGATGCTGCTGTGGGGCATGTTCGTGATCGGGCGCCCCGACTTCGCCCCGGTGGTCGGCAACGCCACCGGCATCGCCGCCGAAGCCGGCCTGCGCCGCGGCGATACCGTGCTGCAGATCGGCGACCGGCAGACGCCGACCTGGAGCGAAGTGCACATGGCACTGATCCCCTACGCACTCGACCACCAGGACGTGGCGGTGCGGGTGCGTGCAGAGAACGGCGCCCCGGCGACCCGCGAACTGCGCCTGTCGCGCCTGCCGGCCAAGTTCGACGAACGCCGCTCGATCGAAGTCATCGGCCTGAGCGGACGCCACGAGCTGCGTCCGGCCCTGATCGGCCGCATCGCGCCCGACTCCCCGGCCTGGGGCGTGCTCGCCGAGGGCGACCGCGTCACCGCGCTCGACGGCGACCCGGTCGGCGATTGGGAAGACATGGCCGCGGCGGTGACCCGCCTGGGCAAGCGCGGCGGCAGCGCCATGATCGAAGTGGCCCGCAACGGCGACCGCCTCGCCCTGGAGATCACCCCGGCCCGCCTGAAGAAGCCCGACGGCGAGGAATACTGGGGCCTGGGCCTGACCTCGGCCGCGACCGCGCCGCCCAAGCGCGACGCCGTGCTGCGCTACGGCCCGATCGACGCGGTGCCCGCGGCGCTGCGCGAAGGCGTGCACCAGGCCGAGCAATTGTTCGCGATGATTGGGCGCGCGTTCACCGGCCGGGTGTCGATCCAGAACACCGTCGCCGGCCCGGTGACCATCGGCCGCGCCGCCAACGCCTACGCCAGCAACGGTCCGGCCTGGTACCTGCAGTTGCTGGCGATGCTGTCGCTGAGCCTGGGAATCCTGAACCTGCTGCCGATCCCGATCTTGGACGGCGGACACCTGCTGTATTACCTTATCGAGCTGGTCAAAGGCAGTCCGGTCAGCGAACGCGTCATGGCGGCCGGGCATTTCGTGGGCCTGGCGTTGATCGCGAGCCTGATGGGCCTGGCGTTCTACAACGACATCTTGAACAACCTGGTGCGCTGATGCCGGCCTGACGCTCGAACGAACGCTTTGCCCTCACCCTGCCGCACTTTCGACCGATGCCCGCGATCGCCGGCATCCAATGCCCCAAACGGACGTAATGATGACGCGAACTCCTAATCGCCGCCTGCTCGCCCTCGCCCTTGCCACGGCAATGACCTCGGCCCCGGTGATTCCCGCGTTGGCGCAGTCGGCCGATCCGTTCGCCCTCGGCGGCAGCACGCCGAACACCCCGGCCCCGGGTTCGTTCACCGTCAGCGACATCCGCATCGACGGCCTGCAGCGCATCTCCGCCGGTACCGTCTTCACCTACCTGCCGGTCGAGCGCGGCGACACGATGGACTCGGCCAAGGCCGGCGACGCCATCCGCGCCCTGTACAAGACCGGCTTCTTCGAGGACGTGCACCTGGACCGCCAGGGCAACATTCTCGTGGTCACCGTGACCGAGCGTCCGGCGATCAACAAGCTGACCCTGACCGGCAACAAGGACATCAAGAGCGAAGACCTGCTCAAGGGCCTGAAGGAAATCGGCCTGGCCGAAGGCGAGACCTTCGACCGCCTCGCCCTCGACAAGGTCACCCAGGATCTCAGCCGCCAGTACAACAACCGCGGCAAGTACAACGTCGAGATCACCCCGACGGTGGCGCGCCTGGACCGCAACCGCGTCGACCTGACGATCACCGTCAAGGAAGGCAAGGCCGCGAAGATCCGTCACATCAACCTGGTCGGCAACGACAAGTTCGAGCAGAAGGACATCCTCGACGGCTGGGAATCGCGCGAACACAACTGGCTCAGCTGGTACCGCCGCGACGACCAGTACTCGCGCGAGAAGCTGTCGGGCGATCTGGAAAAGCTCAACTCCTATTACCTCGACCGCGGCTACGTCGATTTCAGCATCGACTCGACCCAGGTCGCGATCAGCCCGGACCGCCAGGACATGTTCCTGACCGCCGGCCTCACCGAGGGCGACCAGTACAAGGTCTCCAGCGTGCAGGTCACCGGCGATACGATCCTGCCGAAGGAGCAGGTCGAGAAGCTGATCATCGTCAAGCCCGAGCAGATCTTCTCGCGCCGCCTGCTCGAGGTGAGCTCGGAAGCGATCACCGCCTCGCTCGGCAACGTCGGCTACGCCTTCGCCCAGGTCAATCCGATCCCGGACGTCAACCGCGAAAACAAGACCGTCGGCATCAACATGCAGGTGGTGCCGGGCCCGCGCGTCAACGTGCGCCGGGTGATCTTCCAGGGCAACACCCGCACCGGCGACGAAGTGTTGCGCCGCGAAATGCGCCAGTTCGAAGGCGCGTGGTATTCGCAGGCCGCGATCGACCGTTCCAAGATCCGTCTGCAGGGCCTGGGTTATTTCGAGAACGTCGACGTCGAGAGCAAGCCGGTGCCGGGCACCAACGACCAGGTCGACGTGGTCTACAACCTCAAGGAAACCACCTCGGGCAGCTTCGTGTTCGGCCTGGGCTATTCCCAGCTCGGCAAGCTGACCACCCAGGTGCAGCTGTCGCAGAACAACTTCCTCGGCAGCGGCAACCGCGTGTCGGTGCAGGCGCAGCGCAGCTACTACCAAGAGCGCTACGACTTCTCCTACACCAACCCCTACTTCACCGACGACGGCGTCTCGCTGGGCTACAACGTGTCCTGGCGCGAGTTGGACTACTCCGACTTCAACACCGCCCAGTATTCGACCACCAGCGGCATCGGCCAGGTCGTGCTCGGCATTCCGCTGACCGAGACCGACTCGATCACCGGCATGCTCGGCATCGACAGCAACGAGATCCTGATCGGCCGCAGGGTCACGCCGCCGAGCATCGTCGACTATCTCGACGCGCTCGGCCGTCGTACCTTCCACGCCTGGCGCGCCCAGGTCGGCTGGGGCCGCAACAGCCTCAACCATGCGCTGACGCCGACCGCCGGCACCCAGCAGCGCGTGTGGATCGAAGCGACCCTGCCGGGCTCGACGGTCGAGTACTACAAGATCAACTACAACTTCTCCAAGTTCTGGCCGCTGTCGCGCCACCTGGTGCTCAACACCCGCACCGAGCTCGGTTACGGCGACAGCTACGGCAAGGACGTCAGCCGGGTCATCGACCGCGACGGTCCGGACGGCCCGCTGCCGCCGGAAACCATCACCGCGACCGGCCTGCCGTTCTTCGAGAATTTCTACGCCGGCGGCGTGCGCTCGGTGCGCGGCTTCACCGACAACACCCTCGGCCCGCGTCAGGCCTCGCTCTCCGGCGGCAGCTACGCCCAGCCGCTCGGCGGCGCGTTCAAGACCACCGGTTCGCTGGAAATGTATTTCCCGACCCTGCTCGATACGCCGGCGGCGCGCATCTCGGCCTTCGTCGACTTCGGCAGCGTCTACAAGAGCTACGACGACTTCGACGCCGGCGAACTGCGCGCATCGGCCGGTGTGGCGATGATGTGGCGCTCGCCGATGGGCCCGATCTCGATCAGCTACGCCTTCCCGTTCAAGAAGCAGGGCCCGACCTACAGCGCCGACGGCAAGACTCAGCTCGACCGCGGCGACGAACTGGAACGCCTGCAGTTCACCTTCGGCGGTACGTTCTGATCGCAGCTGCGACGACGGCCGCCCGCACCGTGGACAGCACCCGCTACACAGCCCAGGCCCTGGCCGAGCGTTACGCGCTCGGCCTGCACGGCGACGGCGCCGCCGAAGTCGGCGGTGTCGGCACCCTGGCCAAGGCCGGCCCGGACCAGCTCGCCTTTCTCGCCAACCCGAAATACCGCGCGCAACTGGCTGCCAGCCAGGCCGGCATCGTGGTCATGCGCGAGGACGATGCCGTCGGCTACGCCGGCACTGCGCTGATCGCGCGCGATCCCTATTCCGCCTTCGCCAAGATCTCGGCCCTGTTCGAGCCGCGCCCGCTGCGCGAGCCCGGCATCCATGCCTCCGCGGCGATCGATGCCAGCGCCGAGGTCTCCGCCGAGGCCCACATCGGCCCCTTCGTCAGCATCGGCGCGCGCAGCCGCGTCGAGGCCGGCGCCATCGTCGGCCCGGGCTGCGTGATCGGCGACGACTGCGTGGTCGGCGCCGGCAGCGAACTGGTCGCGCGGGTGACCCTGGTGACCCGCGTGCGCCTCGGCCAACGCGTGCTGATCCATCCCGGCGCGGTGCTCGGCGCCGACGGCTTCGGCCTGGCGATGGAAGCCGGCCGCTGGCTCAAGGTGCCCCAGCTCGGCGGCGTGTCGATCGGCGACGATTGCGAGATCGGCGCCAACACCACCATCGACCGCGGCGCCATCGAAGACACCGTGCTCGAGGAAGACGTACGCCTCGACAACCAGATCCAGATCGGCCACAACGTGCATATCGGCGCCCACAGCGCGATGGCCGGCTGCTCGGCCGCGGCCGGCAGCGCCAAGATCGGCCGCTACTGCCTGATCGGCGGCGGCGCCGGCGTGCTCGGCCACCTGGAGGTCTGCGACAAGGTCGTGATCACCGCGATGAGCCTGGTCACCAGTTCGATCCGCGAACCCGGCGAGTACTCCTCCGGGACGCCGCTGATGGACAACCGCAGCTGGCGCAAGAACGCCGCGCGCTTCAAGCAGCTCGACGCGATCGCCCGGCGCACCCCGCGCGGCCGCGAGGACGGCTGAGCCGGCGCGCTTCGATTCGGTTCGCTTAGGCGCGGGGCACCATACGGCGCCGCTCCACCGCGGGCGGAAACTGCGGGACAATGGCACGGCTGTCGCGGTTCGCCAGCGACCAGCCGATCCAAGCCAATCAACGATGGGGCCGCACAGGAAAGGCGGATTCAACGCGCAGGACGCGCATAACGGACGAACCAAGAAGATGAGCCAGACCCTGCAACTCCCGCTCGACGTGACGGCGATCCAGAAGCTGCTGCCGCACCGATACCCGTTCCTGCTGGTCGACCGCGTGGTCGAGTTCGAGGCGCACAAACGCGTGCTCGCCTACAAGAACGTGAGTTGCAACGAGCCCTTCTTCAACGGTCACTTCCCCAACAACCCGGTCATGCCGGGCGTGCTCGTGATCGAAGCCCTGGCCCAGGTCGGCGGCATTCTCACTCAGCTCTCGCATGGCGGCGAAGCCGAAGGCCGACTGTTCTACCTGGTCAAGATCGACGGTGCGCGTTTCTCGCGCATGGTCTCGCCGGGCGACAAGCTCGAGCTCGAGGTCACCCTCAAGCGCACCATCCGCAACATGGCGATGTACACCGGTATCGCCCGCGTCGACGGCCAGCAGGCCGCGTGCGCGGAGATCCTTTGCGCCGAGGTCAAGGAGTGACGCGATGAGCGCCACGACCCACACGATCCACCCCACCGCCTTCGTCGAGGCCGGCGCCGTTCTCGGCGACGGCGTCGTGGTCGGCCCGTTCTGCTATATCGGCGCCGAGGTCGAAGTCGGCGACGGCACCGTGTTCGGCCCGCACTGCGTGGTCCACGGCCCGACCCGGATCGGCCGCGGCAACCGCTTCTACGCCCAGTGCGCGATCGGCGGCGACCCGCAGGACAAGAAGTTCGCCGGCGAGCGCACCGAGCTGGTCATCGGCGACGACAACGTCTTCCGCGAGTTCGTCACCGTCAACCGCGGCACCGGCAACGGCGGCGGCATCACCCGCATCGGCGACGGCAACTGGCTGCTGGCTTATACCCACGTCGCCCACGACTGCCATATCGGCAACCAGTGCGTGTTCTCCAACAACTCGACCCTGGCCGGCCACGTCACCGTCGAAGACCAGGTGATCATGAGCGGCTTCGCCGGCGTGCATCAGTTCTGCCGGATCGGCGCGCACGCCTTCATCGGCATGGGCGCCCTGGTCAACGGCGACGTGCCGCCGTTCGTGATGGTCGCCCAGGACGGCTACGGCCGCCCGCGCGGCATCAACAGCGAAGGCCTCAAGCGCCGCGGCTTCGACGCCGAGCGCATCGGCGCGATCAAGCGCGCCTACCGCGCCCTGTACGTGTCCGGCGCCTCGCTCGAGGAAGCGCGCGGCAAGCTCGACGAGATCGCCGAGAGCAGCGCCGACGTGCGCGCCCTGCTCGACTTCATCGGCAACGGCGACCGCCCGCTGCTGCGCTGAGACGCCGGAATGGCCGCGACGATCCAGCGCCTGCGCATCGGCCGGACCGTCGTCGCCTGCGACATCGACGGTGCGCTGCGCCAGGCCGAAGTCGCCGAACTCTTCATCGACGAGCGTCCGCTCGCGCACTGGCTCGGCCTGCCGCGCGATCTCAGCAACAGCTATACCGACCTGGATCCCGCCTTGCCGCCGGCGCTGGCCGAACGCGGCCGCGCCGCGTTCCTCGCCCTGCAACCGGCGCACAACCAGCTCGGCTCGGGCCGGCTGGTGCTCTATCGCTGCCACTGCGGCAGCGACTACTGCGGGGTGATCTCTTGCGCCCTGGAATTTGATGGCGATCACGTCGTTTGGCAGCAAGTGACCCGGGAGGACGATGATGGCCCCATGTGCGGGCCGGATTCGGGCGAGAATGTTCAGGAAGAGAATGCGGCGCCGCCCTCGTTCTCTCCCGCCGCTCCGCTGCGGTTCGTGTTCGATCGAACCCAGTACCGGCTCGAACTGGAGCGTCACTTCCAGGAACGTCACTCCTAAGAGCGCCCTTTCCCCCGATGAATGCCGCCGCGCCCGCCCCCGCTCCGATCGACGAAATCTTCCCCGCCCCGCCCCCGCCGCCGCTGCGTTTCGCCCTGATCGCCGGCGAAGCCTCCGGCGACCTGCTCGGCGCCGGCCTGATCGAGGAACTCAAGCGCCGCCATCCGGGCGCCGAGTTCGTCGGCATCGGCGGCGAGCAGATGCGCGCGGCCGGCATGGACACCTGGTTCGACGCCAACGAACTGGCGGTGATGGGCCTGTCGGAAGTGCTCAAACACCTGCCGCGCCTGCTGCGCCTGCGCCGCGACGTGCGCCAGCGCATCCTCGATTGGAAGCCCGACGCCTTCATCGGCATCGACGCGCCCGACTTCAACCTCGGCGTCGAGCGTTGGCTCAAGCAGCGCGGCGTGCGCACCGTGCACTACGTCAGCCCCTCGGTCTGGGCCTGGCGCGAGAAGCGCGCCGAGAAGATCGGCCGCAGCGCCGACCGGGTGCTGTGCCTGTTCCCGATGGAACCGCCGATCTACGCCAGGCACGAGGTCGATGCACGCTTCGTCGGCCATCCGCTCGCCGACGAAATGCCGATCCACCCCGATCGCGACGAAGCGCGCATGAACCTCGGTCTCGACGACGAGGCGCCGGTGCTGGCGATGCTGCCGGGTTCGCGGGTCGGCGAGATCGAACGCCTGGCCGGCGATTTCCTCGGCGCCGCCGCGCTGGTGCTGGCCGCCGAGCCGCGCCTGAGCATCGTCGCGCCGATGGCCAACGCGCCCTCGCGCGCGGCGTTCGAGCGCATCCTCGCCGCCCATCCCGACGGCGAACGCCTGCGCCGCGCCCTGCGCATCGTCGATCGCGGCGCGCGCACGGTGATGGTCGCCAGCGACGCGGTGCTGCTCGCCTCCGGCACCGCCACCCTCGAAGCCATGCTGGCCAAGCGGCCGATGGTGGTCGGCTACAAGGTCGCGCCGCTGACCTATGCCGTGGTCAAGCGCCTGGGCATGCTCAAGGTCGACCACTACGCCTTGCCGAACGTGCTCGCCGGCGAAGCGGTGGTGCCCGAACTCATGCAGCACGACTGCACCCCGGAAAACCTCGCCGGCGCCTGCCTGCGCTGGCTGCGCGACCCGCAGGCCGCGGCCGCGCTGCTGCCGAGGTTCCAGCGCATCCATCTCGAACTCAAGCGCGACGCCTCGGCGCGCGCGGCCGATGCCGTGCTCGAGCTGATCGGCGAGAATGCTCCTGCATGAGTCCCTCGCCGTGACCACCGAATCGCTCGACCTCGCCGACACCGCCGTCGTCGCGAGCGAACCGCTGCGCGCGCGGGCCAAGCCGCGGCTGATCGCCGGCGTCGACGAAGCCGGCCGCGGCCCCCTGGCCGGGCCGGTCTCGGTGGCCGCGGTGATCCTCAACCCGCGCCGCCGCATCGACGGCCTGGACGATTCCAAGAAGCTCAGCGAGGCCCGCCGCGAGGCCCTGTACCCGCTGATCCTGGAGCGCGCCCTGGCCTGGCGGATCGAGTTCGTCGAGGTCGAGGAAATCGACCGGATCAACATCTTCCAGGCCACCATGGCCGGCATGCGCCGGGCGGTGATCGGCCTGGCGCCGGTCGCCGACCTGGTGCGGGTGGACGGCAACCACCTGCCCCAGGGCTTGCCCTGCCGCGGCGAAGCGCTGATCGGCGGCGACGCCACCGAACCGGCGATCATGGCCGCCTCGATCCTGGCCAAGGTCGCGCGCGACCGCATGATGCGCAGCCTGCACGAGCGCTACCCGCAATACGGTTTCGACCAACACAAGGGTTACTCGACCGCCGCGCACCTGGCGGCATTGAGCGCGCACGGCCCCTGCCCGCATCACCGCCGCAGCTTCGCGCCGGTGCGCACGGCCTACGAAAACCTGTCGCTGTTTTGAGTGTCCCCAGCGCAAGCGCGAACCCCGCGGCGCCCCCGGTATTCGCGCGTCTGCTCGACGACGACGCCCGCGCCGGCCTGGCCCCGGCAGTACGCGACTTCCATCAGCGCGGCCCGGCCCATTACCGTGGCGAAGCCGTGGTGCGCGGCGCCGGCCATCCCCTCGCGCGACTGGTGCGCTGGTGGTTCGGCTTCCCGGTGCCGGGCGAACAGGTGCGCGTGTCCTTGCGCATCGAAGAACGCGGCGGCCGCGAGCACTGGCACCGCCGCTTCGGCGAACGCGATTTTTCCTCGTCGTTCGCACCGAGCCGCGACGGCCGCTTCCTGGCCGAGCAGTTCGGCGCCTTCCGCTTTCGTTTCGCCTTGCGTTCCGAAGCCGGCAGATTGCACTGGGATTTCGCCGGCTGGGCTTTCGGCCCCCTGCCGATGCCGCGCGCACTCGGGCCGCGCATCGTGTCCTGGGAAGCGCAAGACGACGACGGCCGCCTACGGTTTTTTTCGCAGGCCGATTTCCCGCTGCTGGGGCAGTTGATCTATTACGACGGCTGCGTGGAGCCGGTGTTGGCGGATTGATGTCGCTGCCGGACACGCTTTGACGTAATGACGTGGCAGTGGATCTTCAGCGGCCGGATGATACGAGCCGGCCGTAACGACGACGCAAACGTAGTTTCGTGTCGCGGCTTGCGCCGCTCCTACCCAAGAGCAACGACGACCTACCCCGGCTGTTGCCGTTGCCGTTGCCGTTGCCGTTGCCGTTGCCGTTGCCGTTGCCGTTGCCGTTGCCGTTGCCGTGAAAGCTTGGCGCAGTACCGAGCTCGCGAGAACACCTGGAGACCCGGAGGGCGGCGCACAGGACGTGCGCCCAGCCCTTAAAAAGGGATGACTCGATAGGACAAGGATGTCCTATCGAAAAATCCCGGCACTAGCATCGCACTCGTGGCCTGTGCCCTTGCAAGGAAAGCCCTTTTCTTTGGTTACTTTTCTTTTGGGCTTAGCAAAAGAAAGTAACCCGGCCGCGTAGCGGGCGGAAGCTCTGCTCTTACTCAGGCTTCTAAAGAAACAAGATCAAACGCTAAGAGCTTCCACCACTAAAGCGGCGGGTAACTTTCTTTTGTCTAAAGCAACAAAAGTCCGCCTGGATTCCCTTCGGTCAAAAGTAACCAAAGAAAAATGCTTTTGTTTTGAATCACAAGCCCGCACGTTCGATGCCGACGCAGGGCTTTTTCATACGGGACATCCCTGTCCCGATGAAAAACGGCGCGCATCCCTGCGCGCCGCCCTGCGGGTCTTCGATTGCCTTCGCGAGTGCGAAACGACGCACAGCAACGGCAACAGCCCGGCGATAGCTACGCTCCTCCAGGGTAGGAGCGGCGCAAGCCGCGACCGCGCAACCGCACGCCGCACCGCAACCTCATGCAATGTGAGAAACACCGCGCATCGTGAAAAACAACGACGCCGAGACGTTCCCGCATCTCCGAGAACAACGCCGCAACCGTTAAAAATGCGGTCGCGGCTCGCGCCGCTCCTACGCCTGAAGCAACGGCCCCGCCGAAAACCGACGACACCGCCGAAGTTCCCGCCACCGCGACCGCCCATCAGCTGAATACGCATCCCGTGCCAGTGGTCACAACGACTTCATACCGGCGCGCCCACACTGCCGTCAGGCGCAGAGTGAATTCGCAAGCTCTCCAGGTTCGCGTCGCCTCCGGCCCGCGGCGCGCATCCCGCCCTTCTTATCCGGCCGGACGCGAGGTGTTTCATGCGCATGCCTCATCCCACTCCGACTTCCGAGCCGCTGCCGTTCGAGCGCGATAGCGCCCTGCCGCACAACCGCGTCGGCTACGAGCCGGCTATGGCGATCACCCCCGCCGCGATCGCCGCTTTCGATGCCCTGGTGCACGAGTTGCACCCCGATGCCGCGCGCGTCGACGCCGCGCGCCTGCAGCGCCTGGCCGGCTGGCTGGCGGCGCTGCCGGCCAGCGAAGCCCGCCGCGTCGTTGACGAGCGCATGCAGAGCCTGCTGGACCTGCGCGCGATGGCCGCCGACCCGGCCTGGGACAGCGACGCGGCGATGCAGGCGCGCCTGGCCAAGCTGTTCGCCTACGTCGACAACGACCAGGACCTGATCCCGGACAAGGTGCCCCTGCTCGGCCTGCTCGACGATGTGCTGCTGATCGAGCTGACCTGGCCGGCGTTCGCCGCCGAGGCCGAGGACTACCGCGATTTCTGCATCTACCGGCGCATCGAGCACCCCAGCGGCGACGACGCCGAGCAACGCGCGGCCTGGGTCCGCGACCGCATCGCCGAGTTGTCGCTGCTGCAGCACAACGCCCGGGTCAACGACAGCCACTACGCGAACGGACGCTCGCCCGAACCGGTGTTCCGGATCGCCTGAGCGCCGGCCGGCCCGCCGGCGCGACGAATCGGCACCGATGCCCGCCATCGGCGCCCGGTTCGCCGGCGCCGCCACGGTGCCGAATAACGGCCGAGTAACGGACCAATCAACGGGCCCATGACCGGGCCCTTGAACAGCAGGCGATACCGTCCCTCCGCCGACCGAATACGGCCTTGTCGCAACCCGGCGAGATCGACCTCTGGGCGGCCATCCAAGCCTGTCAAGGCTTGCCGCCGGCCACCGGGCTGATACCCTGCTGTTCGGCACGCAATCCGCTTGCCGTCCCACGGCTTGAATCCACCCGGTACGGCCGCAGAAACGGTACGCATGTCCGCTCCATTCGTTCATCTTCACCTGCACAGCGAATACTCGCTCGCCGATTCGACGATCCGTATCGGCGAACTGGTCAAACGCTGCGTCGCGCTCGGCCAACCGGCCGTCGCGCTGACCGACATCGACAACCTCTTCGCCACGGTCAAGTTCTACAAGGCCTGCGAAGGCGCCGGCATCAAGCCGATCATCGGCGCCGACGTCGGCCTGGCCGACGGCAACGAGACCGCTTCGCGCCTGACCCTGCTGTGCCGCGACCGCGGCGGCTACCTGACCCTGTCGCGCCTGCTCAGCCGCGCCTGGATGGAAGGCCACCGCACCGAAGGCGTCGTGCTGCGCCCGGAATGGCTGCGCGAAGACAACCAGGGCCTGTTCGCCCTCGCCGGCCGCCACAGCCTGGCCGGCCGTCTCGCCGCCAGCAACCGGGTCGAACTCGCCCATGCCTGGCTGGTCGACTGGCAGGGCGTGTTCGGCGACCGCCTGCACCTGGAACTGACCCGCAGCCAGCGCGACGGCGAGGAGGCCTTCAACGCCTTCGCCATGCAGGCCGCGAGCAAGCGCGGCCTGCCGCTGATCGCCAGCAACGACGCCCGCTTCCTCGACCGCGAAGGCTACGAGGCGCACGAAGCGCGCGTGTGCATCGCCTCCGGCCGGGTGCTCGACGACCCCAAGCGCCCGCGCGACTACAGCGCCGAGCAGTACGTCAAGTCGACCGAGGAAATGCGCGAGCTGTTCGCCGACGTGCCCGACGCGGTCGACAACGCCCTGGCCTTGGCGACGCGCTGCAACGTCGAGCTCAAGCTCGGCGAGTACGCGCTGCCGGACTTCCCGGTGCCGGACGAGCACACCATCGAATCCTGGCTGCGCGCGCAATCGCGCGAAGGCCTGATCAAGCGCCTGGAAAAGAATCCGCTGGCGCCGGGCAAGACCCGCGAGGTCTACGACGAACGCCTGGAAATCGAGCTGGACGTCATCATCAAGATGGGGTTCCCCGGCTACTTCCTGATCGTCGCGGACTTCATCAACTGGGCCAAGGATCATGAAATCCCGGTCGGTCCGGGCCGCGGTTCCGGTGCCGGTTCGCTGGTCGCCTGGGCGCTCGGCATCACCGATCTCGACCCTCTGCCCTACGACCTGCTGTTCGAGCGATTCCTCAATCCCGAACGCGTGTCGATGCCCGACTTCGACATCGACTTCTGCATGGACCGGCGCGACGAGGTCATCGACTACGTCGCGCAGAAGTACGGCCGCGACCGCGTCAGCCAGATCATCACCTACGGCACCATGGCGGCGAAGGCGGTGGTGCGCGACGCCGGCCGCGTGCTCGGCCATCCCTACGGTTTCGTCGACGGCATCGCCAAGCTGATTCCCAACACGCTGGGCATCTCGCTCGACGACGCCCTGGGCGAGTCGGAAGCGGCGATCAAGAACCCGGAGCTAGCCTCCAGCGAACTGATCGCGCGCTACCGCAGCGAAGACGACGTGCGCGACCTGCTCGATCTCGCGCGCGAGCTCGAAGACCTGACCCGCAACGCCGGCAAGCACGCCGGCGGCGTGGTGATCGCGCCGAGCCCGCTGTCGGACTTCTGCCCGCTGTTCGCCGAACACGACGGCGAGGGCCGAGGCAAGAGCCCGGTGACCCAGTTCGACAAGGACGACGTCGAAGCCGTCGGCCTGGTCAAGTTCGACTTCCTCGGCCTGCGCACGCTGACGATCATCGATTGGGCGGTGCGCGCGATCAACAAGCGCCGCGCCCGCGAAGGCCAGGAACCGCTCGACATCACCGCGCTCGAGCTGACCGACCAGGCCACCTACGAGTTGTTCGCGCGCGGCGACACGGTCGCGGTGTTCCAGTTCGAATCGCGCGGCATGCGCGAGCTGCTCAAGCGCGCCAAGCCCGACACCTTCGAAGACATCATCGCGCTCGCCGCGTTGTTCCGTCCCGGCCCGCTGGGCTCAGGGATGGACAAGGACTGGGTCGACCGCAAACACGGCAACGCCGAGGTCACCTACCCGCACGACAGCCTGGAACCGGTGCTGGGGCCGACCTACGGCGTCATCGTCTACCAGGAACAGGTGATGCAGATCGCCCAGGTCCTGGCCGGCTATTCGCTGGGCGGCGCCGACATGCTGCGCCGCGCGATGGGCAAGAAAAAGCCCGAGGAAATGGCGAAGGAGCGCGCCAAGTTCGAGGCCGGCTGCGCCGAGCGCAACATCCCGGCCAAGCAGGCCAGCCCGATCTTCGACTTGATGGAGAAGTTCGCCGAGTACGGCTTCAACAAGTCGCACTCGGCCGCGTACGCGCTGGTCGCCTACCAGACCGGCTGGCTCAAGCGTCACTACCCCGCCGAATTCATGTCCGCGACCTGTTCGTCGGACATGGACAACACCGACAAGGTCGTCAACTTCCTCGACGAAGCGCGGGTCATGGGCCTGACCGTGCTGCCGCCGCACGTCAACGAATCGGACTACATGTTCGAGGCGATCGACGCCAATACGATCCGTTACGGCCTCGGCGCGGTGAAGGGCGTCGGCCGCGGCGTCTGCGAAGCGATCGTCGAAGCGCGCCGTGCCGGCCCGTTCGACGACCTGCTGGATTTCTGCAAGCGCGTCGACACCGGCAAGCTCAACCGCCGCGCGCTCGAAGCGCTGGCCCATGCCGGCGCGCTCGACGGCCTTGGCCGCAACCGCGCGACCTTGATGCTGCAGTTGCCGGAAGTGCTCAAGGCCACCGACCAGCTCGCGAAGGAACGCGCCGCTGGCCAGGTTTCGCTGTTCGGCGGTTTCGAGGCGGCCGCACCGGCGCTGCATCTGGACCTGCCGCAGGCCGACGAATGGCCGCTTGCGCAAATCCTGCACGGCGAGCGCGACACCCTCGGCCATTACCTCAGCGGCCACCCCTTCGATCCGTACCGCGACGAGTTGCGCAGCCTGGTCGGCACCGACCTGGGCGAACTCGAAGGCATCTGGGAAAAACGCCCGGAAAGCGCGCGCAGCGGCTGGCGCCCGGAACTGGAAGTGATCGTCGCCGGCCAGGTGGTCGGCTTGCGCAAGAAAGGCGACAGCCAGATGTTCGTGCAGATCGAGGACGGCCGCGGCCGCCTGGAGTGCGCGTTCTTCTCCGAGACCTACAGCGAGTTCGCCTCGATGCTGGCCCGCGACCGCCTGCTGGTGATCCAGGGCGGCCTGCGCGAGGACGCTTTCAGCGGCGGCTTCGCCTTGCGCGCGGCGCGCTGCTGGGACTACGCGCAGGTGTGTTCGCGCCACGCCCAGCGCCTGTCGATGCGGCTGGACCTGCGCGTGCCCGGCACCTGGCAGCGCGTCGACGCCCTGCTCGCCAAGCAGCGACCCGGCCCGACCCCGATCCGCCTGGATCTGCTGCGCGACGGCGCCGCCGGCATGCTCGACCTCAACGGCACCCAGTCGGTGCGCGTCGATGCCGACCTGGTCGGCACCCTGCGCGCGCAGCCCGGCGTGAAGGCGGTCAAGCTGACCCTGTCGAAGCCCTGGGCTCAGAGCTAGAAATGAGCCGCGAGGAGTGAGGAGCGAGTAAAGACGGCTTCTCGCTCTCGCTTCTCGCTCTCGCTTCTCGCCTCCGTCCTTTCCCATGCCTCTCGGTACGGTCCCCCGCCCTGGGCTAGACTGTGCCTCAACCCGGCCAACGGCCCGAGCATGAATCCGAATTACCTCGACTTCGAGCAGCCCATCGCCGACCTGGAAGCCAAGATCCAGGAACTGCGCCACGCCAGCAGCGGCCCGGCCGTCGACATCGACGCCGAAATCCACACCCTGCAGGACAAGCTGCGCCTGCGCACCGCGCAGATCTTCCGCGACCTGAGTTCGTGGCAGATCTCGCAGCTGGCCCGCCACCCGGCGCGTCCCTACACCCTCGATTACATCCGGGTGATGTGCGACGAGTTCCAGGAGCTGGCCGGCGACCGCGCCTTCGCCAACGACACCGCCATCGTCGGCGGCCTCGGCCGCATCGCCGGCCGCAGCGTGGTCATCATCGGCCACCAGAAAGGCCGCGACACCAAGAGCAAGATCAAGCGCAACTTCGGCATGCCGCGTCCGGAGGGCTACCGCAAGGCGCTGCGCCTGATGAAGCTGGCCGAGCGTTTCCATCTGCCGCTGCTGACCTTCATCGACACCGCCGGCGCCTGGCCCGGCATCGACGCCGAAGAGCGCGGCCAGTCCGAGGCGATCGCGCGCAACCTGCTGGAAATGGCCGAACTGAAGATCCCGGTGATCTGTACCGTGATCGGCGAAGGCGGCTCCGGCGGCGCGCTCGCGATCGGCGTGGGCGACCGCACCCTGATGCTCGAATACAGCACCTACTCGGTCATCACCCCGGAAGGCTGCGCCTCGATCCTGTGGAAGACCGCCGAGAAGGCCAAGGACGCGGCCGAACAGCTCGGCCTGACCGCCAAGCGCCTGTACGAGCTGGGCCTGATCGACAAGATCGTGCGCGAGCCGATCGGCGGCGCCCACCGCAATCCCAAACAGATGGCCACGCGCCTGAAGGCCGTGCTGCTCAACGAACTCGACGCGCTGGAACCGTTGCCGATCGAAGATCTGCTGCAGCGCCGTTATGAGCGCCTGCGCGGCTACGGCGCGTACGAAGCGGCCTGACCCAGCGAACCCGGAACTGCGGACATGGAAGTCCTGATCAAATGGCTGCTCGGCGGCGCATTCGCCCTGGTCGCTGCGCTATGCCTGTTCCTGCAAGGCCTCTATTGGTACGGCGCGCGCGGTCTGCCCGGGCAACTGCCGGGCCCGAGCCAGCAATACCCTGACGCCACCCGGGCCCTGCTGTGGAATCAGTTGAGCGGCCGCGGCGAAATCTCGGTACGCAAATTCAATGCGATTACCTACCCGGTTACCGCTGCGTCGATCAGCGTGCGTTACCTGTTCAACCCGAGCGTGGAGTTACAAACCCCGGCCGATCTGCGCTTGCTTGAAATGGCCTCCTACTCCACGGATTACCTGATCGAACAGGTATCGAAACCGCCAACGGCGCCTGTCATCCAGGACAGCGGCATCGGTTCTAACGCAGAAGCACTTCAGCAGCGTTCATACGACCGGCATTTTCAAAGCCTCGCATTGCCCATAAAGCTCAGCCGCGAATGGCCGGCGACGCGCATGCTCGACATGGTGCTCGAGCACGCCGATTACGGGCGTGGCACCACCGGCCTGGACGAAGCAGCGCAAGCCTATTTCGGCGCGCCGGCAGAAGGCCTGAGCCAGGCAGAGACCGTGGCGCTTTTGAGCCTCAATTTCTCCGAGGGCTATATCGACCCCTATTGCGATGCGGCCGACTTCCGCACGCATTTCGCCCTCGCCCTCGCCAAGTCCGATCTGGTCGCGATCGACGGCGATCCGATGCGGCAACTTACACGGCTCAAGCCCATCGCCTGCAAGCCGGCGCAGTGAAGCCGGCTTGCGCGAGCCGCAGCCACGGATTTCAGCAGCTCGGATCTCATCAAGGCCGACCTCATCAAGGCCGAGCTCGGCAACGCGAACCTCACCAAGCCCGCTGATACTGCTCCGGCACGTGCGTCGTCGTACCGAGTTCGCGTGCGGCGCGATGCGGGAAATACGGGTCGCGCAACAATTGCCGCGCGAGCAGCACGACATCGGCCTCGCCGTCGGCGACGATGCGTTCGGCCTGCGCCGCTTCGGTGATCAGACCGACCGCACCGGTGGCGATGCCGGCTTCGCGGCGAATCCGCGCTGAGAACGGCACCTGATAACCGGGTTCGTTCGGGATCCGCGCATCCGGCACCAGGCCGCCGCTGGATACGTCGATCAGGTCGACGCCAAGGTCTTTGACGATGCGCGCCAACTCGACGCTCTGTTCGATGTCCCAGCCACCGTCGGCCCAGTCGGTCGCGGAAATCCGCAGCCACAGCGGCAGGCGTTCGGGCCAGACCTCGCGCACCGCCGCCAGCACTTCGCGCAGCAGGCGCGTGCGGTTGTCGAAACTGCCGCCGTAACGGTCGTCGCGTCGGTTCGACAACGGCGACAGGAACTGATGCAGCAGATAACCGTGCGCGGCGTGGATCTCGACCAGTTGGAAACACGAATCCAGCGCGCGCTGCGCCGCCGCGGCGAAATCGTCGACCACGGTGCGGATCTCGATCGGCTGCAGTTCGCGCGGCTGGCTCGAATCGTCGCGGAACGGCAACGGCGATGGCGCCACCGGTGTCCATCCGCCCGCGTCGGCCGGCACCGCCTTGCCGCCTAGCCATGGCGCTTCGACGCTGGCCTTGCGCCCGGCATGGTTGAGTTGCGCGCCGACGACCGCCTCGCGCGAACGCAGGAAGCAGGTGATGCGGTGCCAGGCTTCGGCCTGCGAGGCGTTCCACAGGCCGGTGTCGGCAGCGGAAATGCGGCCTTCCGGCGACACCGCGCAGGCCTCGGTCATGACCAGGCCGGCGCCGCCGACCGCGCGGCTGCCCAGATGGACCAGATGCCAGTTGTTCGGCAGCCCGTCGACGGCCGAGTACTGGCACATCGGCGACACGACGAGACGGTTGCGCAACTTCAGCGATCGTTGCGACAGCGGAGCGAAAAGCCGGGACACGGTGGTTTGCCTGCTATGAATGTGGAGAAACGACGTTAATCGCCTGCGTCGGCCGGCGCAGCATCATCGGTGGGTTGCTGCGTCCCGCCGCCATGGCACCATGCCGCGATGCCCCCGCCGACAGCCGACGCGATCACACAAGCCCTGGCCGCATTGCCGCCGACGCCGCTGTGCGTGGCTTACAGCGGCGGCCTCGATTCGGCCGTGCTGCTGCACGCTTTGGCCGCTTCGCCGCAGGCCCGGGCGCAGGGCCTGCGCGCCTGGCACGTGCATCACGGGCTGCATCCGCAGGCCGACGCCTGGGCCGCCCATTGCGCCGAAAACTGCGCCCGGCTCGGCCTGGAATTCAGCGTTTCGCGGGTATCGGTTGCCCTCGCCGGCGGCGACGGCCCGGAAGCCGCGGCCCGCCGCGCGCGCCACGCCGCCTTCGCGGCCGGCCTGGGCGAAGGCGAGACCCTGCTGCTCGCCCATCATCGCGACGACCAGGCCGAGACGGTGCTGCTGCGGCTGTTGCGCGGCTCGGGGCCGGACGGACTGGCGGCGATGCGCGCCTGGCGCGATTGCGGCCGCGGCAGGCTATGGCGGCCCCTGCTGAATCTGCCGCGCGCAGTCTTGCAGGCGTATGCGTCGGCGCAGCGGTTGCGATGGATCGACGACCCCAGCAACGACGAACACGGCTACGACCGCAATTTCCTGCGCCATCGCGTGTTGCCCGCGTTGCGCGAACGCTGGCCGCAAGCCGATGCCGCCTTCGCCACCTCCGCCCGCTTGAACGCGCAAGCCGCCGAATTGCTCGACAGCGAGGATGCGATCGCCTTGGCCCAAGTGCGCAGCCTCGATCCGCAGGCGCTATCGCGCTTGGGCCTGCGCGCGCTGCCGAGCGCGCGCCGCGCGCGCGTGCTGCGGCGTTGGGTCGCCACGCTCGGCTTGCCGCCGTTGCCGGCCGAAGGCGTGGCGCAGATCGAATCGCAGTTGCTCGACGCGCGCGCCGACGCCGAAGCCGAATTCGCCTGGCACGGTGCGGTCGTGCGCGCCTGGCGCGATCTGCTGCACGTCGAGCGCCAACGCGCGGCCCTGGCCGAGGACTGGAAGGTCGAATGGGACGGCCGCCATGCACTGCCGCTGCCCGATGGCGGCGAGTGGCGCCTGTACGGCGCCGACCGCTTCCAGGCGCCCTGTCTCGCCCACGGCCGTCGCGGCGGCGAGCGCATCGCCCTGCCGGGGCGCAGCCATCGCCATGCACTCAAGCAAGTACTGCAGGACCTCGGGGTGCCGCCGTGGGAGCGGCGCCGCCTGCCTTTGCTGTCGAGCGCCGACGGCGAATTGCTGGCGGCCGGCGACTTGCTGCTGTCGGCGCGCATGGACGCCTGGCTGCGCGAACGCGGGGCGCGCCTGCTCTGGACTTGAAGCGCGGTGCGGCGGCCTGACCGCCTGGCGCTCTTGAATCGCGGCCTGGCCGCTAAGGCGCTCATTGATCGCGGCCCGAGGCCGCTAAAGCGCTCTTGATCGCGGCCCGAGGCCGCTAAAGCGCTCTTGATCGCGGCCCGAGGCCGCTAAAGCGCTCTTGATCGCGGCCTGGGCCGCTTTAGCGCTGCCACCTGCGGCACCTGGGCGCAGTCGCGCATGCGCCGCCGCATTGACCCTGCCCCTCCCCCGCCGCACACTTCTCACATGGCCCGTAAAACCCCTACCGAAGCCTCGCCCGTCGCCGATTTCGAACAGTCGCTCGACGCCCTCGAGCAACTCGTCGACAAGATGGAACACGGCGAGATGAGCCTGGAAGATTCGCTGGCCGCGTACGAACGCGGCGTCGGCCTGTACCGGCGCTGCCAGACCGCGCTGGAACAGGCGGAACTGCGCGTGCGCCTGCTGACCGACCCGCAGGACCCGGCCGGCGCCGAACCGTTCGCTCAAGCCAATCACCCAGGCTACCCGGGCAACGACACCGATGCTTGACGGCAGCTTGCGCGATTGGCGCGCACGCGCCGACGCCGCGCTTGCGCGTGCGCTGCCCTCGCCCGACGACGAACCGCGTCTGCTGCACATGGCGATGCGGCACGCGGTGCTGCTCGGCGGCAAGCGCATGCGCCCGCTGTTGGTCCACGCCAGTGGCGCCCTGTTCGAAGTCGCACCGTCGGTGCTCGATGCGCCGGCTACGGCGGTCGAACTGATCCACGCCTATTCGCTGGTGCACGACGACCTGCCGGCGATGGACGACGACGATCTGCGCCGCGGCCAGCCGACCGTGCACGTGGCCTTCGACGAAGCCACTGCGATTCTCGCCGGCGATGCGCTGCAATCCCTGGCCTTCGCCGTGCTCGCCGATACCGACAGCAACGACCGCATCCGCGTCGCCCTGCTGCGCACTCTCGCCGAAGCCGCCGGCGTCGCGGGCATGTGCGGCGGCCAGGCTCTCGACATCGACGCCACCGGCTCGGGCGTGCGTCTGGACGTGGCCGCATTGGAGCGCGTGCACGCACTCAAGACCGGCGCCCTGATCCGCGCCGCGGTGCGCATGGGCGCGTTGTGCGGCGACGCCGATCCGGCATCGCTGGACGCGCTGGACCGCTATGCGCGTGCGCTCGGCCTGGCCTTTCAGGTACGCGACGACATCCTCGATGTCGAAGGCGACAGCCAGACCCTCGGCAAGACCGCAGGCAAGGACGCCGCGCAGGACAAATCGACCTTCCCGGCGCTGATCGGGCTCGACGCTTCGCGCGCGCGCCTGGACGAACTCGCGCAGGCGATGAACGAAGCGCTGGAGCCGTTCGGCGAACGCGCCCACGCCCTGCGCGCGCTGGGACGGATGGCGATAGAACGCGATCGCTGATCCCTGCTCCCGTGCGGCAGCGGCCGCACAACAAAGCTCCATCGCAAACATATCGCCCAAAACAAAGGCGGACCGAAGTCCGCCTTTGTCGTGCCTCGATGAAGCGCGCGGTCAGTTGACCAGGCGCAGCGTCATCGGATAGCGGTAGGACTCGCCCTTGTTCGCGGCCAGTGCGGCCATGATCGTCAGAACCAGCCAAGCCAGGCCGACGGCCAGCATCAGCAGGAAACCGATCAGCACGATGGTCAGGATCGCGCTGACGATGAAAGCGATCAACACGGTGATGTTGAAGTTCAGCGCTTCCTTGCCCTGTTCCGCCGCGAACGGCATGGTGTCCTTCTTGATCAACCAAACGACCAGCGGACCGAGGACGGAGCCGAAGGGAATAATCAAACCGACCAGCGTGCTCAGATGAGCCAGCATGCCCCAAGTCTTCTCGTCCTGACTGATATCGTTCATTACGCTTCCCCTACGTGATTGGATGGTGTCGATAGAAAAGTTCCGCGCCCACGGCTCGGCCCCCTAATGGTCATCATAAACCTTTCTTCGTCACAGTTAACCACGCCGATCCGCGCTATAGGCGCCGGCGAGGCAACGTCGGCCGGGACGATTTCCGGCCATCTCGCGAGGCCGCGAACGCGGACCTCGGCCCGCCGAGCGGGCACCGAACCCCGAACCCCGTCGTAGCCGCCGCTTAGCCCGCCCGCCAACCCGCCAGCGGCGAGATGCCGCGGCTGTCCGGAAACACGCGCTTTTCCAGCACGCCCTCGGCCAGCCCCAGGTGTTCGACGGCGATGCCCTTGAACAGGCTGCGCAGGTCGCTGGTCGCGCGCAGGTCGCGGCCTTCGTTGAGTTGCGCCGGCCCCAGGCCGGGCCAATCGCCGCCGATGCGGCCGCCGCGCACCGCGCCGCCGCACAACAGGGCCATGCCGCCGGTGCCGTGGTCGGTGCCGCCGGTGCCGTTGATCGCCGCGGTGCGGCCGAACTCGGTCACCACCGCCACCACCGTGCGTGGCCATGCCGAGCCGAAGCCTTCGCGCGCAGCGGCCAGGCCGCGGTCGAGTTCGGCCAGTTTGCGCGCCAACTGCGGCGCCTGATTGCGATGGCTGTCCCAACCGGTGTCTTCGACGAAACCGATCCGCGGCCCGCCGGCCGCGCTCATGCGTTCGGCGGCGATGCGCATGGCCTCGGGCAACGCGAACGCGCCCTTGCCTTCGCGGGCCAGCGCCGCCGAGCGGGTGGATTGCTCGAAGGTCTCGCTGAGCCGCGCATCGGCGGCGTACAGCGGCTGCAATTGCTGCAGCAGCAGCGGGTCGACGCCTTTCGGCAACGGCGGCCACCAATTGCTGGTGCGCTCGCTGCCGCGCAGCGCCAACGGCATCACCGCCGCGACCGCGAAACCGGCTTCGCCGGGCAGCGCCTGCACGCAGCGGCCGAGCCAGCCGTCGCGCGCGCCGTTCGGCCGCGCGGTGCCGTTCTCCAGGCAGTCCTGGGCATCGAAATGCGAACGCGCGCGATATGGCGGCGCGATCGCGACGATCGGCAGCAGTTGCTTGTCGCGGTACATCGCCGCGGCCTGCTGCATCGCCGGATGCAGGCCGAACATCGCGTCGATGCGGATCGGGTCGGCCACCGCACCGGCGCCGCGCAAGGCGGCATACACCGGATCGGCGTAAGGCGGCAGCAAATGCAGGCCATCGAGCCCGCCGCGCAACAACACCAACAGGAAACGCGTATCCGTATCGTCGCCGGCGGCGCGCGACGCGTTCGGGAACAGGGTCAGCAGTGCGCTCGCGCCGAATGCAGCCAACAGACCTCGGCGTTGCGAATCCATCTCAGATCCTCCATTGGAAAGCGGGGCTGGCGAACAACAGCGCATAGCCGTCCCTCAGGGAACCGGCGCGACGCAGGCCGATGGCGAAATCGCCGTCGACCGCGGCGTTGCCGAGCACCGATACCGCGCATTGGTAAGGCGCCGACGCCTTCGGGTCGATGCGCGCGGCGAGCATTTGCGCGGCCTGGATGCGTTTCCATAGGCCGTCGGGGCTGCTCCAGTCGGCGGCGGTGTCGGGAAAGCCCGCCGGCGAACGCGGGGTGAACACCGGCTGGCCGAGGCTCGACAGCAGATTGATCAGGGCGCGCGCATCGTTGCCGACCGGCAACTCGCCGGCACGCAATGCCGAGACCACGAAATCGTTCGGCGTCTTGAACTTGCGCGCGTTGTCCGCCCACGACTCCTGGCTTTCGACCAAGGCGCGGTACAGCGCGCGCAGATCGCCGTCGTGACTCAGATAAGCCTGGGCCATGCGCTTGACCAGCGCCGGCGGCGGCTGGTCGGCGACGAAATGGCGCGCGAGCTTGAAACTCAGGTGATGGGCGGTGGACGGATGCTTGGCCAGGTCGGCCAGGACCGCCCGCCCCTGCTCGACCCCGCCTTCGGCGTAACGGCGGCCGAGTACCCGACGTTCGCCTGGCTCGTGCGAAGCCTTGCGAAAGGTGAAGGCGTTGTCGGGAATGCGCTCGCCGGCGGCCTTGGCTTCGCGCGAATTGAAGGTGCTCCAGCCGGTGATCGCGCGCGCCAGCTCGAGCACGTCGTCCTGGCGATAACCGCCGTCGACGCCGAGCGTATGCAGTTCGAGGATCTCGCGGGCCAGATTCTCGTTGAGCCCGCGCCGTTCGCGACGCATCAGTTCGGCGCGCTGCGCCGCCGCCGAGTCGTTGCCGATCGAAATCGAATTGTCGAGATAACGCAGCATCGCCGGATGGCTTTCGACCGCGAGCAGCATGTCCTCGAACCGGCCCAGCACGTGCGGACGGATCGCTTCGCGCTCCATCGCCGCGGCATACAAGCGCGTATCGCCCTTGTCGATCGAGACCGCGAAATGATTCGACCAGAACTGGGTCAGGCGTTCGACGAAGGGCCGGTCGGTGCGCGAGGCATGGCGATAACGCGCGGCGAATTCGTCGAGCTGGCGACGGCGCAGGTCGCGCCGCATCTGCTCGGCGCGTTCGCCGGCTTGGTCGACGTCGACGGCCTTGCCCTCAGGCCGAACCGACGCCATCGCATCGGCAGCGCTCATCGGGGAACCGGGCTGCATATCGCCCATCGCCGCGGGCGGCGCGGCCTTGACCCGGCCTGCGCGCGCGGCGCTGAGCTGTTCGTATTCGCGCGTCATCGTCACGGCGCTGCTCGGCAGGCCGTGAAATTCGTCGAGCGGGGGCGGCTCGCGCAGTTGCGCGAGCAGAATCTCGCGGCCGTCGCCGCTGCCTTCGAGTTCGCCCGGCTTGGCGCCGAGCCCGAAACGATTGGCGGCCGTCGCCTTGCTTGCACTCATGCGGCCTCCCAGGAGTGGAGTTCCAGGATGAACGCCCTGATGCCGCTTGCGTTGACAGGATCGGGCCGCTTTGGCGACGCGATCCCGATTCCGCTAACCCGATCTCACTCTCGCGACCTCATGTTCATGAGTTCATTCGCGGGTCAGTCTTCGACCGATTCGCCGGCGACGGTCATGCGGCCAACCAGGATCGAACCGGTGCGCACGTGCGAGCGGTAATCGACGTCGCTGCCGACCGCTTCGACCGCGGCGAACATCTTGCGCAGATTGCCGGCGATGGTGATGCCGTCGACCGGATACTGGATCTGGCCGTTCTCGACCCAGAAACCGGCGGCGCCGCGCGAATAATCGCCGGTCACGGTGTTGACGCCCTGCCCCATCAATTCTGTGACCAGCAGGCCGCGCCCCATGTCGCGCAACATCGCAGGGAAATCGCCGGCATTCGCCGCGACCTGCAGGTTATGCACGCCGCCGGCGTTGGCCGTGGTCTGCAGGCCGAGCTTGCGCGCCGAATAGCTGCCGAGCACGTAGCGCTGCAGCACGCCGCCGCTGACGATGGCCGATTCGCGCGTGGCCACGCCCTCGGCGTCGAAGGACGTCGAACGCAGACCGCGATGCAGGAACGGCTGCTCCTCGATCTGGAACCACGACGGGAACAACTGCGCGCCGACGCTGTCGAGCAGGAAGCTGGCCTGGCGGTACAAGGCGCCGCCGCTGATCGCGCTGAGCAGATGACCGACCAGCGAGCGCGCGCTTTCGGCCGCGAACAGCACCGGGTAGTCGCCGGTGGCGATCTGCCGCGGCGCGAGCCGGGCGATGGTGCGCTCGCCGGCCTTGCGGCCGACGCTGGCGGCCGACTCCAGGTCGTCGGCGGCCAAGGCCGAGCTGTACCAGCCGTCGCGCTGCATGGCGTCGCCGCGGCCGGCGATCATCGCGCAGCCGAAGCTGTGCTGGGTGCTGCGCTCGCGGCCGACGAAGCCGTGCGAGTTGGCGTACACGCCGAGGCTGGCGCCGGTGCCCACCGAGGCGCCGTCGGAGTTCTCGATCCGCGCGTCGTAGTCGCGGCCGGCGCTTTCGCAGGCCAGGGCCAGCTCGACGGCGTGGTCGGCGTCGATCGCCCAGGGGTGCCAGCTGTCGAAATCGCGCAGATCGCTCGCCATCAGGGCCGGATCGGCCAGGCCGGCGGCCTCGTCGTCCTCGGTGTAGCGGGCGATCGCGCAGGCCTGCTCGACCGTGGCTTCCAGGCTCTCGTCGCGCAGGTCGGCGGTGCTGGCGCTGCCCTTGCGCTGGCCGAAATAGACGGTGACGGCGATGCCGCGGTCGCGGGTGGCCTCGACCGTCTCGACCTCGCCCATGCGCACGTTCACGTTCAGCCCCGCCTCCTCCGAGCAGGACACCTCGGCCTGGCTGGCGCCGCGGGCCTTGGCGGCCGCCAGCAGGCGCTGGGACAGGTCGGCGAGCAGGTCCAGGCGCGCCTCGGGGTCGGCGAAAGTGTGGGCCGAAGCGGTCGGAATGAGGGCGACTGCGTTCAATGTCTTATCCTTGCGGTACGCGGCGCGTCGGCGGCGCGGGAATTCAGGTCAGTTTGACGGTACGAGAGGTGTTTTGCGATGCGCGGCAGAGACGAAGAAACCGGCGAGTTCCTCAGCCCCAGCCGGAGCCAGAACCGGCGCGAGGCGCTGGAGGTGCTGGCCCTGGGCGAGAAACTGGTGTCCTTGACCGAGGCCCAGCTGTCCAAGCTGCCGGTGCCCGAGTCCTTGCTGCCGCACATCCGCGATTGCAAGCGCATCACCGCCAACATCGCCCACAAGCGCCAGTTGGCGTTCCTGGCCAAGCAGATGCGGCGCGAGGACGACGAGGTGCTCGAAGCGATCCGCGATGCCCTCGACGAGGACGGCGAAGCGGCGCGGCGCGAGGTCGCGGCGATGCACCGCATCGAGAACTGGCGCGAACGCCTGCTCGCCGAAGGCGATACGGCGCTGGCCGCGTTGCTCGACGAATACCCGCAGGCCGATCGCCAGCGTCTGCGCCAACTCGCGCGCAACACGCTGGAAGAGCGCAAGCGCAACAAGCCGCCGCATTCGTTCCGCGAGCTGTATCGCGAACTGCGCGAGGTGATCCTCGGCGCGGGCGCCGCGGCCGATGCGGCCGACGAAACCATCGACGACGGCCATCCCGACGACTGACGCTCGTCGCCGGCGTTGAAGCCCGCTGCCCGAGCCACCCGGCTCGGGCTATCGTCGCGCACTGCGATCCGGCGCTCCGCGTCGCCTTCTCCTGCCTGCGGGAGAAGGCAACGATGGCTTGCCGCCGCGATCACGCGCTGGTGCCACCCACCGTCAGACCCTCGATCAACAGCGAGGGCTGGCCGACGCCGACCGGCACGCTCTGCCCGTCCTTGCCGCACACGCCGACGCCTTCGTCGAGCGCGAGATCGTGGCCGATCATGCGCACCTTCTGCATCGTCTCCGGGCCGTTGCCGATCAGGGTCGCGCCCTTGACCGGCGCGGTGACCTTGCCGTCTTCGATCAGATAGGCCTCGGTCGCCGAGAACACGTACTTGCCGCTGGTGATGTCGACCTGGCCGCCGCCGAAGTTGACCGCGTACAAGCCCTTCTTGACCGAGCGGATCATCTCTTCGGGATCGTGCTGGCCGGCCAGCATGTAGGTGTTGGTCATGCGCGGCATCGGCAGATGGGCGAAGGACTCGCGACGGCCGTTGCCGGTCGGCGCCATGCCCATCAAGCGCGCGTTGAGGGTGTCCTGCATGTAGCCGACCAGGACGCCGTCTTCGATCAAGGTGGTGCAGTTGGTCGGCGTGCCTTCGTCGTCGATGTTGAGCGAACCGCGGCGGCCGTCGAGGGTGCCGTCGTCGACGATGGTCACGCCGGGCGAGGCCACGCGCTGGCCCATGCGGCCGGCATAAGTCGAGGTGCCCTTACGGTTGAAATCGCCTTCCAGGCCGTGGCCGACCGCTTCGTGCAGCAACACGCCGGGCCAGCCCGGGCCGAGCACGACCGGCATGATCCCGGCCGGCGCATCGATCGCCTCCAGGTTCACCAGCGCCTGGCGCAGCGCTTCGCGCGCGAGCCGGTCGGGCTTGTCGCCGCCGAGCAGTTCGGCGTAACTGTAGCGGCCGCCGCCGCCGGCATAACCGCTTTCGCGGCGGCCATTGTGTTCGACGATGATCTGCACGTTGAGCCGCACCAGCGGGCGTACGTCGGCGGCGAGCACACCGTCGCTGCGCGCCACCAGGATCGTGTCGATGCCGCCGCTGAGGCTGACGATGACCTGCTTGACCCGCGGGTCGGCCGCGCGCAGCAGCTTGTCGATACGGCGCAGCGCCTCGACCTTGGTTTCGTTGCCGATCGAGTCGATCGGATCTTCGCTCGGGTACAGCGAACGCCCGCCGCCGCGCACCAGCGTCTTCGCCGATTGCGCATGACCGTCGCGGGCGATCGCGCGCGCCGACCTCGATGCCGCCAGCAAGGCCTCGCTGTTGATCTCGTCGGAATAGGCGAAGCCGGTCTTCTCGCCGCTGATCGCGCGCACGCCGACGCCCTGCTCGATCGAATGCGAACCGTCCTTGACGATGCCGTCCTCGACGCTCCAGCTCTCGCGGCGCGAATGCTGGAAATACAGGTCGCCGAAATCGATGCCCGGCCCGAGCAAGGTGCCGAAGCTGCGCTCCAGGCCGCCGGCATCGAGCCCGGCGGGCAACAAGAGGCGGTTTTCGGCGATCTGCAGGGGAAGGGTCATATCGGAACCATGGGGACGTGGAAGGGTCATCTTAGGCGGCGCGGCGGCGGTTTGGCGCGGTCCGCGGCCACCCGGACGAGTGTGGACGGGTGCGGCGCGGGAAACCGTGTCGCAACCCCATTGTCGAAACCGAAATGGTGGCGCCGGCCGGCGCAATCAACCGCCGCAAGCGGCTGCGGCCGGGGCTCGGCCGGTTTGGGCCGAACCGATTCGCCCTCCCTCGCCCGCCATCGCCCGCTCTGGCGCGGTGGGCCGCAGCCGAACCGAAGCGGAGCTGGCGTGCGGGGTGAATCGCCGTTCAGCCCGGCGGTGGCGCGACGGGCGGCGCGACCGGCGGCGTCAAACGCGTCTGCTCGCGCGTCACCACCTCGACCTTCGGCTCTTTCCACGGCCCGGTGACCCGGTAGGTCTTCGAGGCCAGGCTGCCGAGCGGCTTCTGCAGCACCGCGTTCGCCGCCGCACCGATCGCCGCGCCGACCGGGCCGGCCGCGAGCGCGCCGAACGCGGTCAGCAGATTGGCCGCCTTGGGCCGCACTTCGATGGTCTGGTCGTAGCGCTGCGCGCGCAGATCGGCCGCACCGCGGATGGCGATCGCCGCGGCCGGACCGTCGATCACCAGATTGTCGCTGCGCGCGGTGCCGTTGCCGAAGCGCACGGTGCCGTCGATGCGATCGAAGGCGAAGCCTTTCGAGAACAGGTCGCGGAAGTCGAGGGTCAGGCGGCGCGGCAACTGGGCGATGCTGAGCAGGCCGAGCACGCGGCCGGCGCCGGGCTCGACCTCGATCAGGCGGCCGTTACGCGCCTCCAGGCTCAGACTGCCTTCGAGCGAACCCAGTGCGAACGCCGCCGGGCTGCCCGGCCAACCCGCATCGAGCTTGGCCTTGGCCTTGCCGCCACCGATCTGGCCGGCGAAACCGAAACCGCCGAGCAACGCGCCGACGTCGCCGCTGTCGAGGGCGACGTTCAAATGGGTGCGCGCCGCCGCGCCGCGGCCGGTCCAGTCGCCGCTGATGTCGAGCGACTGTTTGTCGGCGCGCGTGCTCAGTTGTTCGATGCGCAGGCCGGCCGGTGTCGGCCGCGTGCGTATCATCGCCTTGCCGAGCGCGGCGTCGCCGACCCGCAGTTCGGTGATGTCGAGCGCGAGCGCGGGGATCTTCGCCGGGTCGATGGCGTTGGCGCCGCCGGCCGCCGCGTTCGCGTTCGCGGCCGCGCTCACCGGCGCGCTGCCGGCCGTGGCGGTCGCGTTGGTTGCGGCCGCACTCGCGGGCGCCGACGTCGATGGCGACGCGGTCGGCGTGCGCCAGTGCACACGGGCGAAACGCCCGGCGATGGTGCCGCCCTCGCCGCCCGGAATCAGCAGCGCGCCTTCGAGCGCCGCGCCCTCGGCGCGCACCGCGGTCGCGCCGCGCGGCGCCGGCGCGACGATCACGCGCGTGTTCGGGAAACTGCCGCCGAGCAATTGCAGATGCTGCGCGGTGACGTCGATGCGCTGCAGCGCAAGGCCGTCGCCGCTGCCGCCGCCGTGCGCGATCGCGATCCAGTCGATCGCCTCGAGCGTCGCGGCGCGGCCGGTGGCGATCAGGCCGCTGGCCGGCGGCGCTTCGTCGACGCGGTTCGCACCGAGCACGACGCGCACGCCGGTCTTGCCGGCGGCGCTGCGTGCGCGCAAGGCCAGGACATTGCCGAGGCCGACGCGCACATCGCCGCTGCCGAGCGGCAATGGAGTTTCGATGGTCGCCGGCAGACTCGCCGCGGCGGCCTTGTCGAGCGGCGGCGGCAAAGTCAGCGCGGTACCGACCAAATTCGACTGCAAACGCAACAGAGTCGGCGTCGGCGCGGACACGCCGGGCCTCGGCGTCGTGCCGGCGGCCTGCGCGGCCCTCGGAATGGAGATCCCGACCGTCCACAGCGAACGCCCGTCGAGATAGGACTTCAACCAGGCCAACTCGTCCGGACCGCGCCCGATCAACTCGTCGGCGCCGGACACGACATCGAGCCCGGCCTCGAACACGTTGCCGCGATCGCGCACGAACTCGTCGCCCGCGCGCAGCGACAGCTTGCCCGGCGCGCCTTCGTGCATCACCGCGAGATCCTCGGCGCGGAAACCGCCGCGGCCGTACTCGGCATGGCCGCGTACTTGTTCGAAGGCGATCTTCCAGCGCGGATCGGCGAGCTTGGCGTTGTCCAGGTCGACCGTGCCGGCGATGCGGGTGATGCTGTTCGGCTGCAAGGGCATCTGCATCTCGAACCCGACCCGCGCCGGGCCGCTGGCGCGCAGATTGTCGAGCGTGTCGGCGTGGTCCTTGCGCAGCGGGCTTTGCTTGAGCAGCGCCTGCAACTGCGCCGCATCCGCCGCGGCTTCGGCCTGCACGCGCAGATGGCCGTCCTTGTAGTGATCGATTCCGGCGCCGACCTTGCGCACGCCGACACCGGCGATGCGGCCGCTGCCTTCGACGCTGAAGCCGTCGGCGACGAAACGCACCTCGGCGTCCAGGCCTTCGACCGCCGGCCATTCCGGCTGGAACTTCACCACCGCATCGTCGAGACGGGCACTGGCTTCGAACAGGCCGTTATTGCGATTGAACGGCCAATCGTCGAGGTCGCCGGATATCACCGCGCGCGCATTGTTCAGGCGCCCGCCGACCAGGGCGGTGTCGAGCCAGTTCACCAACTTGGCCGACATGCGGTTGCGGATCCAGAAGCCCTTGGCGACCGGAACCTGGGTCGGGTCGATGTCGGCGGCGATATCGATCCACGGCCGCGTGCCGTCGCCCTGCCACCACAGACCGCCGCGCGCGCTGACGCCGAAATCGTCGCCGCGTACGCGCAACGCGGTGGTGCCCACGCGCCAGCCCGCGCCTTCGCGCCAGCCGCCGACGCGGCCCTGCAGCTTGACCGTATGCGGCACGCCGAAACCGCGCGGCCAGTCGAAGCGCATCGGTGAGTTTTCGTCGAGGTCGAGGGTGAAACCATCGGCATCGCCCTCGAAACCGCCGGCCAGGCCCTGCAAACCCGGCGCATCGCCGACCGCGTCGAAGCCGAGCGCTTCGATTCTCGCGCTCGCGAACATCGGGCCGCCGCGGCGGCCGTTGAGCGCGATATTACGCAGCGACGCCCGCGGCTTGGCGGTTTCGAACCAGTTGCGCAAGCGTTCCGGCAAGGCGTCGCTGAGCGCGGCCACCGCGATCAACGGGCCGGCATCGATGCGTTCGGCGCGCAGCGCGTAATGCTCGCCGCCGGCGACGGCGAGGCCGTCGAGCTGCTGCACTTCCTCGCCGCTGCCGATGCGCAGCTTGGAAGCGTCGAAACGCCAACCGTGATCGGTCAGGCGCCAGTGCGACAAGGTTTCGACGTGTTCGAAATCGACGCGCGCCGCGGCCGCAGCCGTGTTCGTCCCTGGCTGTGCACGCTCGGCGCGCAGACCGACGCGGTCGAGCGCGGCTGACACCGTCACCGAAGCGACGCGATGGTCGCGCAGTTCCGCCCAGGCCTCGGCCCGGCCCTGGCCCGACTCGACCCGGATGCCGGCAAGCTTGAGCAAGGGCGACCAGCCGGTCAGGTCGGCGCGGGTGGCGCCGGCATAGGCGCGGCCGTCGCCGCGCTCGCGATCGAAATCCACCACCGCATCGAGCGGCGTCGACGGCGCACCGGCCACGCCGACCGTAGGCCAGGCGCGGACGCCGGCGCGCACGCGCTTGCCGTCGACGCGCAGACGCAGGTCGATCTTCGGCACCCGCGCATCGATGCCGAGCGAAGGCGCGATCACCGCAAGCCGGCCATCGATGACCTGCAGTTCGCCCAGGCCTTCGAGCGCCGACAGCGGATCGCGCTGGCGCGTGTCCTGCTGGCCGGGCAGACCGCGCACTTTCCAACGGCCGTCGTCGCTGCGCTCCAGGGTCAGGTCGAGGCCCTTGAGGCGCAGCTCCGAGAACGATTGCCCCGGCAGCAGCCCGGCGTACACCGAGACCAGCATTTCGGCATCGCCGATGGTGAAGGCCTGGCTGCCCTCGCCGATGCGTAATCCATCCAGGCGCAGCAAGGGGCCGCGCCGCGTCCACTGCGTATCGACCTTGTCGAACGCCACCGGCCGCCCGGCGCGCTGGCTCAACCAGGCCGCGACGCGGTCCGGATGGCTTTCGGCCAAGGGCAGGACCTGGCTCGCCGCACCCAACAGCACCGCCACCAGCACGAGCACGATCGCGACGCCATAGAAGGCGCCACGACGGGCCATGCGCAAGCGGCGGCGCAGCGGGGTAGGCATCAGGCCCGCGCTCCGCGCGCGCCCGACGGGAATCGGGAATGGGGATTCGGGAATCGGAAAATCAAAAGCCGGGCTTCGCTGTTACGAATCCCGAATCCCGATTCCCGATTCCCGGCTTCAGAGCAAAACCACATCGAACTGCTCCTGCGCGTACTGGTCCTCGGCCTGGAAGCGGATCGACTTGCCGAGGAATTCCTCCAGCTCCGCCACCGCCGCCGATTCTTCGTCGGTGATCCGCGCGACCACCTTCGGCGATGCGATGACCAGCAAACGCGCGGCATCGAACTGGCGCACCTGGCGGACGATCTCGCGGAAGATCTCGTAGGTCACCGTTTCCGGCGTCTTCAAGGTGCCGCGGCCGCCGCATTCGTGGCAGGCCTCGCTGAGCTGGCGTTCCAGGCTCTCGGTGGTGCGCTTGCGGGTCATCTCCACCAGGCCCAGCGGCGAGAATTCGTAGACCGTGGTCTTGGCGTGATCGCGGGTCAGCGCCTTTTCCAACTGGCGCAGCACCTGGCGGCGATGCTCCAGGTCGGTCATGTCGATGAAGTCGATGATGATGATGCCGCCCAGGTTGCGCAGCCGCAGTTGCCGGGCGACCGACTGCGCCGCCTCGAGATTGGTCCGGTAAACGGTCTCCTCGAGATTGCGTTGACCCAGGAAGGAACCGGTGTTGACGTCGATCGTCGTCATCGCCTCGGTCTGGTCGATGACCAGATAGCCGCCGGACTTCAGCGGCACTTCCTTGTCGAGCGCGCGCTGGATCTCGTCCTCGACCCCGTACAGGTCGAAGATCGGCCGCGCGCCGGTGTAGTGCTCGATCTTCTCGGCCAGCCCCGGCATGTACTGCGCGGCGAAGCTGCGCAGGCGCTCGCAGGTCTCGCGCGAGTCGACCTTGACCTTCTCGACGTCACGGCGGATCAGGTCGCGCACCGCGCGCAGCGGCAGGCTCAGGTCTTCGTAAACGCGTTCGCCGACTTTCGAGCTCTGCGATTTCTCGGCGATCAGGGCCCAGGCCCGGCTCAGATAGCCGATGTCCTCGGCCAGGGCTTCCTCGGGCTGGCTCTCGGCATTGGTGCGCACGATGTAGCCGTGGTTGTCGCCGGCCGGGGCCAGGGTCGTGACCAGCGACTTCAGCCGCGCACGCTCGCCCTCGTCCTCGATCCGCGCCGACACCCCGACCACGCGGGTGCGCGGCAGCAGCACCAGATAACGCGAGGGAATACTGAGCTGGGTGGTCAGGCGCGCGCCCTTGCTGCCGATCGGGTCCTTGACCACCTGGACGATGATTTCCTGGCCTTCGCGCAGCAACTCGGCGATCGGCCGGGTCGGCGTCGGCGGCAGCGGCGCTTCGTCGCCCTCGCCTTCGCCGACCGGGTTGTGCTTGACGATGTCGGCCGCGTGCAGGAACGCCGCGCGCTCCAGGCCGATCTCGACGAACGCCGCCTGCATGCCCGGCATCACCCGCTGGACCTTGCCCTTGTAGATGTTGCCGACCACGCCGCGGCGCCAGCCGCGCTCGATGTGCAGCTCCTGCAGCATGCCGTTCTCGACGACGGCGACGCGGGTTTCGCGCGGAGTGACGTTGACCAGGATTTCTTCAGTCATGAGGCAGGGTGGGTCCCAAGTCAGGCGAACGTCGGATGGAAAGAACGCGGTGCAGCGCGGTCGAACGTAAGCGCGGCGGCCTAGCCGCCGACGCCGAACTCCCGCAGCAGCCGCGCCGTCTCGTGCAGCGGCAACCCCATCACCCCCGAATAACTGCCGGCCAGATGCCGTACGAAGACCTCGGCGCCGCCCTGGATCGCATAGGCGCCGGCCTTGCCCTCGGGCTCGCCGCTGGCGACATAACGCGCGATCGTCGCCTCATCGAGCTCGGCGAAGCTGACCTGCGAGACCGACAGCGCCTGCGCCTCGCGCGAGCGCGAGACCAGCGACACCGCCGAAATCACCTGGTGGGTGCGCCCCGACAGCTTGCGCAGCATCGCCGCGGCATCGTCGGCGTCGCGCGGCTTGCCGAACACCTCGTCGTCGAGCACGACCTCGGTGTCGGACCCCAGCACCAGCGCGGTCGGATTGCCGAGCACCTGCAACAGGCCGGCGCCGGCTTTCTCGCGGGCGACCCGGCGGACGTACTCCAGCGCCGGTTCGTTGGGCTGGCGGTGTTCGGGCACGTCGAGATCGAGTACGCCGAATTCCAGGCCGAGGCGGGTCAGCAATTCGCGTCGCCGCGGCGACTTGGAGGCAAGATAGAGCATACGGAAAGCATAACCCGCGCTGACTGAGCGCCAGCCGACGACGAGCCGCGCAAACCCCGTAACGAATCACGGTTCGTTCACCAGTTCAGCAAGACCCTACCCCTCGTCCTTCAAGGAGCACCACATGACCCGGTCGTCGCCACAGTCTTTCGCCCGCCTTTCGTTGCGCCCGCTGGCGCTCGCCGCTTTCCTCGCCTTCGGAGCCGCAACCGCCATGACCGCCCAAGCCCAGACCGCGCCCGCCTACGTCGCCAGCGACGGCACCCTGCTGTCGGTGTCGGCCCAGGCCGAGGCGCGCCGCACGCCGAACATCGCCACCTTGTCGACCGGCGTGGTCACCCAGGCCGCCGACGCCAATGCCGCGATGCGCGCCAACGCCGAGCAGATGAGCAAGGTCGTGGCCGCGATCAAGGCCGCCGGCATCGCCGACCGCGACGTCCAAACCGGCGGCATCAACCTCAACCCGCAATACCGCTACGCCGAGAACCAGCCGCCGGTCATCACCGGCTACCAGGCCAACAACAACGTCAACATCGTCGTGCGCGACCTGTCCAAGCTCGGCAAGATCCTCGACGCCCTGGTCGCCACCGGCGCCAACCAGATCAACGGCCCCAGCTTCGATATCGACGACAAGGAAAAGGACGTCGCCTACGACGAAGCCCGCCGCAGCGCCATCGAGAAGGCCCAGGCCCGCGCCGAGATGTACGCCAAGACCCTGGGCATGAAGGTCCGCCGCATCGTCAGCGTCAGCGAGAGCGGGCGCTTCGGACCGCCGATGCCGATGCCGATGATGGCCATGGGCCGGATGGAAAAGGCGTCGGCCGACACGCCGATCGCGCCGGGCGAGAACGCCTTGTCGATGACCCTCGACGTCGTCTTCGAGCTGGGCAAGTAAGCATGGCCGGCCCGACCAAGACCGCGCCGCCGGCGCCGGATCCGAAGCCGGGCCGCACGCCTGGCTACCCGGAACCGCAGCCGCGCAATCCCGACGACGCGCGCCAGCCGCATCCGCGCAAGCCGCCGAACCCAGACGAGGGCGGGCTGCAGCGCGAACCCGAGAGCGGCCCGGACCCGACCGACCGTTGAGCCGGGCTCCCGAGCCGTAGACACCAGGAAGGCCCGCGCAAGCGGGCCTTCTTGTTTCTTGCGCGCGGCGGCATCGACGAATGCAGGCCGGCAAGTGGCCAAGCGCATGCCCGCCACGGCGACGTTGCCGTCCATTCAGCATCCATCGTTCGCGGGTGGGCCGCGGGCCGGCGCGGCGAACGCTGCGCCGAAGCGAAAAAACCCGGCGATTTTTCAAGCACCGCCCTCGTCTGCGGGTGTCGCCGGTGGCCGTCGAGTGCGCCGCAGGCCGACCAAAGTCGCAAACGAGAAGCGCTTGCATCCGCAAATCGGCCGGCGCATTTTTGTGACGCGACATCGGTTTCAAGCTCAACCCCGCCGGCGGTATCCGAACGTTGTCAGTGATGTCAGACAAGCCAAGGAGGTAGCTCATGGTTCGCGCGATTCCCTCTCACTCCCACACGCCATTGGACGGCACCCGCATCGCCGCCAACGCCGGCGCCATCGCCTTCAACGCGGCGATGCTGATGTTGATGCTGGTCCCGCTGAGCGCGCCGCGTTTGCTGGTGTCGCCCGAAGAACCGGTGATCCCGGAATTCATTCCCAGGCCTACCCAGCGCGTCGAACCGCCGCCGCCGCCGAGACTGGTCGAGGTCGTCCGGAGGCCACAGCAGCAGCAACCCATCGTCCAGCCCCAGCCGCAGGTCCAGCCGGTCGAAGCCCCGCCGGTCGTGGTCGACAACCCCGACCCGCAGCCGCTCGACTTCGCCGGCGCCGAGACCGTCGCCCGGGCCACGCCGCAGATCGACCTGGGGCCGCAGACCCTGACCGGCGCGGTCCTGCAAAGCCTGAAGAACCCGCCGCCGAGCTATCCGCCGCAGGCGGTGCGCGAAGGCCTGACCGGGGTGGTCGAGCTGGAGATCCTGGTCGGCATCGACGGCAAGCCGATCGACGTCAGCATCGTGCGCAGCAGCGGCCATCGCCTGCTCGACCAGGCCGCGCGCAAGGTCGTGCTGAACCGCTGGACCTTCCAGCCGGCGATGAGCAACGGCCAACCGGTGCAGGCGCGCGGCCGCGTGCCGATCGAGTTCAAGCTGGATCAATAATTCTCGAACGACGCGCCGAACCGAAGCCCGGGCTCATCGCCCGGGCTTTTTTTGCGCGCAAGCTTTGTTGCGCGAGCCGTCGGTTGATCCGGGGCCAGGCGCGCCCTCGATGAAATGATCCGGCCGCAACGGCCCGCGATCGAACCCACCGCTCAGGCGCGGTGATAAGGATGGTTCGCCAACAGCGCGGCGGCCCGGTACAACTGCTCGGCGGCGACCAGCCGCACCAGCATATGCGGCAAGGTCAGCGGCCCCAGCGACCATTGTTCGTCGGCGCGCGCCAGCACCTCGGGCGCATGCCCTTCCGGGCCGCCGATCAGGAACGCCAGGTCGCGGCCCTGGCCGCGCCAATGCTCCAGCCGCTGCGCGAGTTGCTCCGAGGTCCACAGGCGCCCGCGCCCTTCCAATGCGACCACGCAGGCGTTCTTCGGCAGCGCGGCGATCACCCGCGCGCCTTCGTCCTGGGTCGCACGCACGGCATCGCGGCCCTTGCCGCGCAGGCCCGGCTCGATCTCGACCAAGTCCAGCGGCAACCAATGCGAAAGACGTTTCTGGTACTCGCCGAATCCTTCCGCGACCCAGCGCGGCGCTCGTTCGCCGACGGCGATCAGTCTGCTTTTCATGCGCGCATGGTAGCCAAGCGTGCGCGGCCCCGCCGGGGTCGCAGCGGCATTGTCATATTCCGGTTACCGCACCGGGCTAGCGTGCAGGGTTCCCCCGCCCCACCCCAGCCCCGCAGGAGTTTCTACGATGGATGCTTTCGATCCCTCCCGCCGCCAGGTCATCAAGAGCAGCGCCGCCGCCATGGCGATCGGCGCGATGGGCAGTCTGAGCGCGCTGTACACGCGTCAGGCCGCCGCTGCGACCGATCCGACCCGGCTTTCCCCCGTCCCGAGCCGCTACGGCGCGCTGGCGCCGGTCGCCGACCTCAGTACCGGCCTGCCCTTGCTGCAGTTGCCGCGCGGCTTCAGCTATCGCTCGTTCGCCTGGAGCGGCGACCGCATGGACGATGGCCAGGTCTGCCCGGACCGTCACGACGGCATGGCCGTGGTCGCCACGCATCGCGGCGGCCAGCATCCGCACGGCCGCGGCCACGGCCGCAGCGAACTGATCCTGATCCGCAACCACGAACGCGGCGCCGGCTCCACCCCGATCCGCGCGCCGGGCATGTACGACACCGGCACCGTCAGCGGCGGCCAGCCCGGCGGCGGCACCACCACCTTGCGCTATCGCTCCGGCGAAGGCCGCCACGGCGACGAATGGCGCGGCGTCGAACCGAGCCTCGGCGGCACCCTGGTCAATTGCGCCGGCGGCCCGACCCCGTGGGGCACCTGGCTGAGCTGCGAGGAGATCAAGAGCAACGCGGTCTCCAGCACCGGCCACAAGCACGGCTACGTGTTCGAGGTCGACCCGCGCAGCGAACGCACCAGCGGCCGCCCGATCGTCGAGATGGGCCGCTTCAGCCACGAGGCGGTGGCGATCGATCCGCGCACCGGCATCGTCTATCTGACCGAAGACGACCGCAACAAGTCCGGCTTCTATCGCTTCATTCCGAACCGCCGCGCCGGCTGCCACGGCTCGCTCGAACACGGCGGCCGCCTGCAGGCCGCGCGTGTGCGCGGCAAGCCCAACGCCGACCTCACCGCCGTCAGTATCGGCGCCGAATACCAACTCGAATGGGTCGACATCCCGGATCCGGATTTGGACTCGATCGCCGCACCGAGCGGTTTCCCCGACATCGGCGCCGGCGACACCCTCAGCGGCCCGTTCGCCCAGGCCTGGAGCGAAGGCGGCCTGCGCATGAGCCGCGGCGAAGGCATCTGGTACAGCTACGGCAAGTTGTTCATCGTCGACACCAGCAACGGCACCGACGCCCAGGGCCGCAAGGGACGCGGCAACGGCGCGGTGTGGGTGCTGGATCTGTTCACCCAGCGCATGCGCGCGCTGTTCGTCAGCAGCCACCAGCTCGCCGCGCACAATCCCGACAACATCACCGTCAACGCGCGCGGTGGCGTGGTGCTGTGCGAAGACCCGGATGCGGCGCCGGCCGGCAGCCCCGACGAGTACGGCCCGGGCACGCGCCTGGTCGGTCTGACCCGCGGCGGCGAATCGTTCTATCTGTGCAAGAACAACGCCGAGCTGACCTCGACCCAGATCGCCAACGCCGGCAAGCACGTCGCCGAAGGCGATTACCGCGACAGCGAATTCTGCGGCGCCTGCTGGGACCCGGCCGCGCGCACCTTGTTCGTCAACATGCAGTCGCCGGGCATCACCTTCGCGATCACCGGCCCCTGGGAACGCGGTCCCTTGTGAGCGTGGGCTAACAGCCCTGCGCGCATCGCGGCGCCNCGGCCCGGCGATAGCGAATCCGGTCGGTCGCAAACTCGGCCGCAAATAAAGAAGGCCCGGCAATGCCGGGCCTTCGAGTTTCCGCAGCGCCAAGGATCAGCGCAGGTTTTCTTCGATCACCTTGATCTGCACGCGCTTGCGCAGCGCCGTGGTCAGTTCGCGGCTTTCTTCGTAACCGCCCATCTGCGAGATCTGCGTGCGCAGCATGTCGAGCTGGGCGGCCGGGATTTCCGACTTGCTGCCCGGCTTGACCTTGTTGACCGCGAACAGGACCACGCGGCCGTCGGCGAGCGCCGACTTGCCGGCGGCGACCTTGCCTTCGGCCGGCGCCTTGAGGGCGAAGATCGCTTCGCTGACTTCCGGGGTCGGCAGCGGCATGCCGCGGGCGACGTCCGGGATCGTTTCCGGGGCCGTCAGCTGCTTGGAAGCGGCCACCGCGGCGATCGCTTCGCCGCCGTTGATGCGCGCGACCAGCGCATCGGCTTCCTTCTGCGCGGCCTTGATGCCGCGATCGGTGCGCACCGCGGCGATCACCTTGTCGCGGACCTGGGCCAGCGGCAGCGCGCGTTCCGGCGTATGCGAGACGACGCGGATCAGCACGCTGTGCTCCTGGCCGATCTCGATCGGATCGCTGACCGTGTTGTCCTGCAGGCGCGCATCCGAGAACGCGGCGCGGATCACCGCCGGGTGGGCGCCGATGCCCTGGCCGTTGGCCGCGGCATCGCGGGTGACCGGGCCGACCTTCTGCACCGGCAGGTTCATCGCCTTGGCCGGACCGTCGAGCGAGGTCGGGTTCTTGTAGACCAGGTCGACCAGCTTGGCCGAGAAGTCGTTGAAGTTGCGCTCGCGGCTGGTTTCGGTCTCTTCGCGCAGCAGCGCGTCGCGGACCAGCGCGAACGGCTGTTGCTCGCCGCTCTTGACCTCGCGCACCACGATCACGTGCCAGCCGCTGTCGTCCTTCACCGGCGCACTGATCTCGCCGACCTTGAGCTTGAACGCGGCGTCTTCGAACGCGCCCGGGATGTCGCCCTTGCTGACCCAGCCCAGCTCGCCGCCGGCGGCCTTGGAGCCGAGGTCGTCGCTGTTGGCGCGGGCGATCGCGGCGAAATCGGCGCCGGCGGCCTTGGCCTGCGTCGCGAGCTGCGCGGCCTTCTGCTCGGCGGCCTTCTGCGCCGCGGCATCGGAGCCGGAGGCGACGTTGACCTGGATGTGCGAGATCAGGCGCTGTTCCTGGGCGATGAAGCGGCTCTTCTCAGCCTCGTAACGGTCCTGCAACGCCTTCTCGGTCGGCAGCGGCGGCGGCGGCAGGGTCGCGCCGTTGATCTCGACGTATTCGAGGTTGACGCTCTCGGGCGCGCGGAAATCCTTGGCGTGGCCGTCGTACCACTTCTGGATGTCGGCGGCGCTGACCTCGGCGGTGTCCGGGGTCGGCGGCGGCAGCATCACCAGGCTGACGTCGCGGCGTTCGCCCATGAGCTTGATCAGGCGGTCGATTTCGGCGTGGGTAAGGAAGTTGCTCTGGCCGATACCGCCGGTCAGCAGGGTTTCCATGAGGCGGGCGCGCACGAACTGCTCGAACTCGGTCGGCGTCTGCGCCGGCTGGCGCATCTGCAGGCCGAGCACGTAGCGCTCCTGGTTGAACTTGCCGGTGCTGTCCTGGAATTCCGGGACCGCCTGGATGGTCTTGATGACCAGCGCATCGCTGACCGCCAGGCCGTCGACTTCGGCGGCGAGCTTGCGCACGCGCTCGTCGATCAGCGTTTCCAGTATCGCGCGCTTGCTCTCGGGCTTCTCGAACTCGCGCGCATCGAAGGCTTCGCCTTCGGCGGCGCGGCGGCGATCGCGTTCTTGCTGGAAGCGCGTATTGAATTCCTGTGCGTCGATCGACTCGTGCTTCCACAGCATCGAGGCCGGCCACCACGACGGCGCCGAACGCCACCACGACGGGGCCATGTCGATCCGCGCGACCGAGCTGTCGACGCGCTGCACGAGGTATTGCTCGATGCCGACGAAGGCGAAGGGAATGATCAGCAAGCCGAGGATCACGGTGGCGATCCAGCCCGAGGTCTTGTCGCGAAGTGTCTGCAGCATGTCCGAGTCGCGTTCAGTCGTAAGCCGGACAGTTTAGCGCGGTTCCGGTCCCCAGGCGGATGGGGCGACGACGGTCCCATTCCGGGCGACCGGCCGGGGCCGGCGGACGGGCTGCGGACGGGTCGGGCCGGATGCTGCGGCGCGAAAAACGGCGGCTGCGCGAGCGGTTCCGCTGCAGGCGGGCCCCGCTGCGGGCCGACCTGCAGCAGGACGACGGCGGATGCCGGCCGTGGCCGTGGCTGTGGCGGCGAGGCCGGCGGGGGGCCGCGGCCGCAGGCTGCGCCCGAATCGCAGGCATAAAAAAAGGCGCCGTTTCCGGCGCCTTCGCAAAACTGGCGGAGTGGACGGGACTCGAACCCGCGACCTCCGGCGTGACAGGCCAGCATTCTAACCGACTGAACTACCACTCCGCGTTTTGAAACTTCCGCATCCGCCGCGCCGCGATCGCGCAAAAAAACGAATGCTCTCACTTATATAAAACAAAGGCGCCGTTCCCGGCGCCTTTGGCAAAACTGGCGGAGTGGACGGGACTCGAACCCGCGACCTCCGGCGTGACAGGCCAGCATTCTAACCGACTGAACTACCACTCCGCGTTTTGAACTCTTTCAACCGAATCCTGACTCGTGTGTCTTGCCTGACTTCATCTTTCGGATGACGTCTTGGCAGAAAGACCAGCGAGACTGGTGGGTGCTGAGGGTTTCGAACCCCCGACCCTCTCCGTGTAAAGGAGACGCTCTACCGCTGAGCTAAGCACCCGAGTGCATCGGATTCTGCTTGGCGATGCCCCAGGCACCGCCGGCGAGCTGCTTAGTTTACAGCATCCTTCAGCGCCTTGCCAGCCTTGAAGGAAGGATTCTTCGACGCTGCGATCTTGATCGTTTCGCCGGTCTTCGGATTGCGACCCTGGCGGGCGGCGCGCGCGCGCACCTGGAAGGTACCGAAGCCTACGAGCGTAACAGTGTCGCCCTTCTTGAGCGCCTTGGTGACGACGTCGATCAATGCATCGACGGCGGCGGTAGCGTCGGTCTTCGACAGCTCGGCGGTTTCGGCAACTGCCCCTACGAGATCGGCCTTGTTCATTATTTTCTTGACTCCTGTGCGGATTGGACCGCGTGTTCTGAGAATCGGATCTACGCCAGCAGGCGTACGTCCCGATCAAGCGTGCCGCGCTGCAGAAGCAGGATTTCCTGCAGCGCGGTTGCGGTCGTTATACCAGCGGCATTTTGGGGGCGCAAGCGTGAAAGCTAGCAGCGACGCGGCTTTCAGCGCTTTTTTCGGGTTTCCGACCGACGGCCCGACTTAATGCTTGACGTCGGGCTGCGCAGCCGTCTTGCCGCCGTCGCGCACCGGCAGCTCGCCCTCGCCGGAGGGCGGCGTCGGTGCGATGGGACGTTCCAGCGCAAGGTCGAGCACCTCGTCGATCCAACGCGCCGGCACGATCTTGAGGCCCTGCATCACGCTCTTGGGCAGGTCGGAAAGATCCTTGCGGTTCTCCTCGGGAATGATCACGGTGCGGATGCCGCCGCGCAGCGCCGCGAGCAATTTTTCCTTGAGCCCGCCGATCGGCAGTACGCGTCCGCGCAAGGTGATTTCGCCGGTCATCGCGACGTCGGCCTTGACCGCGTTCTTGGTCAACATCGACACCAATGCGGTGGCGATGCCGATGCCCGCGCTCGGGCCGTCCTTCGGCGTCGCGCCTTCGGGCACGTGCACGTGCACGTCGTGCTTCTGCAGGAACTCGACGTCGATGCCGAGCCGTTCGGCGCGCGAACGCACCACCGACAAAGCCGCCGATGCGGATTCCTTCATGACGTCGCCGAGCTGGCCGGTCAGGATCAGCTGACCCTTGCCCGGCACCAGGGTGGCTTCGACCTGGAGCAGGTCGCCGCCGACTTCGGTCCAGGCCAGGCCGGTGACCAGGCCGATCTCGTTCTGCTCTTCGGCGCGGCCGAAATCGAAACGGCGCACGCCCAGGTATTTCTCGAGATTCTTCGAACCGACGCTCATCGCGCCGTCCTTGTCCTTCTTGAGCTTCGGACCGGCCAGGGCGATTTCCTTGACCACCTTGCGGCAGATCTTGGAGATCTCGCGCTCGAGGTTGCGCACCCCGGATTCGCGCGTGTAGTAACGCACGATGTCGCGCACCGCCGATTCGGCGATCTTGATTTCCTCGACCTTCAAACCATTGGCCTTGATCTGCTTGGGCAGCAGATAGCGCATGGCGATGTTGAGCTTCTCTTCCTCGGTGTAACCCGGGATCCGGATCACTTCCATGCGGTCCAGCAGCGGGCCGGGAATGTTGAGCGAGTTCGAGGTCGCCACGAACATCACTTCGCTGAGGTCGAGGTCGACTTCGAGGTAGTGATCGTTGAAGGAATTGTTCTGTTCCGGATCGAGCACTTCCAGCAATGCCGAAGACGGGTCGCCACGGAAGTCCATCGACATCTTGTCGATTTCGTCGAGCACGAACAGCGGGTTCTTGCTGCCGACCTTGTTGAGGTTCTGGACGATGCGGCCCGGCATCGAACCGACGTAGGTGCGTCGGTGGCCGCGGATCTCGGCCTCGTCGCGCACGCCGCCGAGCGACATGCGCACGAACTTGCGGTTGGTGGCCTTGGCGATGCTCTGCCCCAGCGAGGTCTTGCCCACGCCCGGCGGACCGACCAGACACAGGATCGCGCCCTTCATGTTCTTCACCCGCGTCTGCACGGCGAGGTATTCGAGGATGCGCTCCTTGACCTTTTCCAGACCGAAGTGGTCGGCGTCGAGGACGTCCTGCGCGGCCTTGAGGTCCTTGCGGATCTTGCTGCGCTTCTTCCACGGCACGCCGAGCAGCCAGTCGAGATAGTTGCGCACGACCGCGGCCTCGGCCGACATCGGCGACATCTGCTTGAGCTTGTTGAGCTCGGCCTTGGCCTTGGTTTCCACCGGCTTGGGCATGCCTGCCTCGGCGATCTTGCGCGCGAGCTCGTCGACGTCGTTGGGCGCATCGTCGATCTCGCCGAGCTCCTTCTGGATCGCCTTCATCTGCTCGTTGAGGTAGTACTCGCGTTGGCTCTTCTCCATCTGCGACTTGACCCGGCCGCGGATGCGCTTCTCCAACTGCTGCACGTCGATTTCGCCGTCGACGAGGCCGACCAGCTGTTCCAGGCGCGCGCCGATGGCGTGGGTCTCGAGCAGCTTCTGCTTGTCGCCGATGCGCACGCCCAGGTGGGCGGCGACGGTGTCGGCGAGACGGCCGGGTTCGTCGATGCCGGCCAGGGTCTGCATCAGCTCCGGCGGCAGCTTGCGATTGGTCTTGACGTACTGCTCGAACAAGCCCATCAGCGAGCGCGCGATCGCCTCGACTTCGCGTTCTTCGCGGTCGATCACCGGCTCGACCACGTCGGCCTGGCCGGACAGCGCGCCGTCGCGTTCGAGGACGTCGCCGACCTTGACCCGCGACACGCCTTCGACGAGGACCTTGATGGTGCCGTCGGGCAACTTGAGCAACTGCAGCACCTGCGCGAGCGTGCCGATCTCGTACAGATCCTCGGCGACCGGATCGTCGGTCTCGGCGGATTTCTGCGCGACCAGCAGGATGCGCTTATCGGATTCCATCGCCAGATCGAGGGCGCGGATCGACTTGTCGCGGCCGACGAACAGCGGGATCACCATGTGCGGAAACACGACCACGTCGCGCAGCGGCAGCACCGGCAGTTGCAGGATTTCGTGTTCGGTACGGTCGGACATGCGGACTCCAGATGTATGCGTTAGGCAGCCACTACGGCGGCCACGCCCGATTTATGGGGTTGGCGCCCGAACGATGCAAGCACGACATTGGTCCCAACGCCGCCAGCATGCGCCAAACCCTTGCCAATCAAGACATTGAGGCGATTACGGCACTCAATGTTCCAGCCAAGCGTTCAGTATCACCGTGTACTGACATCTGAAGTCGGCCCGGGCGCACGGAACCGGCCGCTGCGGCCGGTTCTTACGGCTTGCGTTGACGGCCGCCCTTCCCGGGCCACGATGGCGCGGCTCCTTACCGGATCAGACGCCGGCCGAGGGCCGGATCGGACAAGGGAGGTCCTGGAAGGCGGCCTGCACGGCCCGGCGGGATGGCCTGGCGGGATTGGCTTGGCGCGCGTCGCGGACAAGGCGAGAGCCGGCGAGCGGCGCTCGTGGTGCCATGGGCCTGGTCCGCGATGCAGGCGGGCGCTGGGTGCGGGTCTGGGCGGGTCGCACCCGAGCCAGCCGAAGCTCCCAGGCTTTCGACGCGCGGCCGGAGCAGGCGTTGCCGCCCCCGGATAGCAAACGCCCCGGCAGGGCCGGGGCGTTCGGGGTTTACTCGGCCGCAGCGACCTTCGGCTGCGCCGGCGGCGTCTGATAGATCAGGTACGGCTCGGACTTGTGCTCGATCACCGACTCGTCGACGACCACCTTGCTGACGTTCTCCAGCGACGGCAGCTCGTACATCGTGTCCAGCAGGACCGATTCGACGATGGTGCGCAGGCCGCGCGCGCCGGTCTTGCGCTTGAGCGCGCGACGGGCGATCGCCGCAAGCGCGTCGGGACGGAATTCGAGCTCGACGCTCTCCATCTCGAACAGCTTGCGGAACTGCTTGGTGATCGCGTTCTTCGGCTCGGTGAGGATCGAGATCAGCGCCGCTTCGTCGAGTTCCTCGAGCGTGGCGACCACCGGCAGGCGGCCGACGAACTCGGGGATCAGGCCGAACTTGATCAGGTCTTCCGGCTCGACCTCGGCCAGGATGCGGCCGATGTCGATCTTGCGCTCGCTGCTCTTGACCTTGGCGCCGAAACCGATGCCGCCGGCCTCGGTGCTGCGCTGCTGGATGATCTTGTCCAGGCCGGCGAACGCGCCGCCCACCACGAACAGGATGTTACGCGTGTCGACCTGCAGGAATTCCTGCTGCGGATGCTTGCGCCCGCCTTGCGGCGGCACGCTGGCGATGGTGCCTTCGATCAGCTTCAGCAGCGCCTGCTGCACGCCTTCGCCGGACACGTCGCGGGTGATCGACGGGTTGTCGCTCTTGCGCGAAATCTTGTCGATTTCGTCGATGTAGACGATGCCCTGCTGCGCTTTTTCGACGTCGTAGTCGCACTTCTGCAGCAGCTTCTGAATGATGTTCTCGACGTCTTCGCCCACGTAACCGGCTTCGGTCAGGGTGGTCGCGTCGGCGATCGTGAACGGCACGTTGAGCAGGCGCGCCAGCGTTTCGGCCAGCAGCGTCTTGCCCGAACCGGTCGGGCCGACCAGCAGGATGTTCGACTTCGACAATTCGACGTCGTCGTTCTTCTGCCGGCTCTCGATGCGCTTGTAATGGTTGTATACGGCCACCGCCAGGGTGCGCTTGGCGCGCTGCTGGCCGATCACGTATTGGTCGAGCACTTCGAGAATCTCGCGCGGCTTCGGCAGATGGCTGCGGGCCGACTGCGCCTTCTCCTCGAGCTCCTCGCGGATGATGTCGTTGCACAGCTCGACGCATTCATCGCAGATGAAGACGCTCGGGCCCGCAATCAGCTTGCGGACTTCATGCTGGCTTTTACCGCAGAACGAGCAATACAGGATCTTGTTGCTGTCGCCCGTGCTGCGTCCTTGTCGATCGTCGGTCATGCTTTGGCCCGTTGGTGCTCGAATCGTACTCATATTCCCGATTGGCCATCTCGGCAAGCGCCTGTAATGGCCGTTCGGCTATCGCAGCCCGAGAATAACACACCCCCCGGCCCCGCCCTGCGGGCGGGACTGGCGGCGGTTACCCAGTGCGATCAAGGGTTTGCGCGTCTGGACGAACGGTCAGGCAGCCTGGACCGAGTCGTCGGGACGGCGCTCGAGGACCTGGTCGATCAGGCCGTATTCGCGCGCGGCTTCGGCGCTCTTGAAGTTATCGCGCTCGGTATCGCGCGCGATCGTCTCCAGCGCCTGGCCGGTGTGCTTGGAGAGGATCTCGTTGAGGCGCTGACGCAGGGTCAGGATCTCGCGGGCGTGGATGTCGATATCGGTCGCCTGGCCCTGGAAGCCGCCGAGCGGCTGGTGGATCATCACGCGCGAGTTCGGCAGGGCGTAACGCTTGCCCTTGGCGCCCGCGGCGAGCAGCAGCGCGCCCATGCTGGCGGCCTGGCCGACGCAGATCGTGCTCACGTCCGGCTTGATGTACTGCATGGTGTCGTAGATCGCCATGCCGGCGGTGACCACGCCGCCCGGCGAGTTGATGTAGAGGCTGATGTCCTTTTCGGGATTCTCTGCCTCCAGGAACAGCATCTGGGCCACGATCACGTTGGCGACATGGTCGTCGACGCCGCCGACGAGGAAGATCACGCGCTCTTTGAGCAGGCGCGAATAGATGTCGTAGGCGCGTTCGCCGCGGCTGGTCTGTTCGACCACCATCGGCACCAGATTCAATGCTTTGGTTCGGTTGTCCATTTCAACGGCACCTATTGGCTGACGTGGAGTGCGCTTGTAATGCAAGCGCGGTCCGGCCAACTTGGGGCCGGCCGGACCGCAGCGCAAGAGGCGCGATTGCTAAAAGCGGCATTACCGCCTAGCACGCCCGATCGGGAAAGCTCGAAAGCCGCCGATCAGGCCGGGCGGATCGCTTCGCTGAACGACAGCGGCTGCTCGGTGTGCTGGGCGCGCTCGGCGATCCAGTCGATCACCTGCTCTTCCATCACGCGGTTCTGCAGGCCGGCCATCAGCTGCTGGTCGTTGCGGTACAGGTCGATCACCTGCTGCGGCTCCTCATAGGTCGAGGCGATCAGGCGCAGGGTCTCGTTGACGCGCTTGGGCTCCAGGCGCAGCTCGTGGCGGCGGGCGATCTCGCCGACCAGCAGGCCGACCAGCACGCGCTTGCGCGCTGCGTCCATGTAGTTTAGGTGAGCGTCGGCCGGGGCTTCGATCTGGCGGCCCTGGCGGCGCGCCTGCTCGACGGTCTGCCAGACCATGTCGCGGGCTTCGTTCTCGACCAGCTTCGGCGGCATTTCGACCGACTCGTAGGCGGCGATCAGCTGCTCGCCCACTTCACGGCGCAAGCGGGTCATCAACGCGCCCTTGAGCTCGCGCTCCAGGTTGGTGCGGATGTCGTTGCGGAACTGCTCGGCATCGCCGCTCTTCACGCCGAAGCTCTTGATGAACTCGGCGTCGACGTCCGGCAGGACCGGCTCGGAGACGTGGTTCAGCTTCAGGTGCACGCTGGCCTTCTGGCCGGCGAGCTGCGGGGCGCGCCATTCGGCCGGGAATTCGACTTCGGCGACCGTTTCTTCGCCGGCCTTGAGGCCGACCAGGGCGTCCTCGAGCGGCTTGAACATGGATTCCGAACCGATCACGGTGCTGCCGTGCTCGGCGCCTTCGGCCGGCAAACGCTCCTCGCCGACCTGGGTCCAGGTCTCCAGCTCGACCACGTCGCCCTGCTGGGCGGCGCGATCGACCGACTTCAGGGTGCGGCGCTGCAGGCGCAGGTTTTCGATCATCGCGTCGATGTCGGCGTCGGCGACTTCGGCGACGTGACGGACGATGTTGAGCTTGGCCACGTCGATGTCGCCGAAGTCCGGCACGACCTCGAAGGTCGCCACGTAGGACAGCGTCTCGCCGCTTTCGTTGGCCGGCTCGATGCGCGGGTTACCGGCGATCTGCAGCTTTTCCTCGCGGATGGCGTTGCCGAAGCTTTCGCGCAGCATGCCGTCGAGGATTTCGGCCCGCACCTGCGCGCCGAAACGCTGCTCGATGACCTTGGTCGGCACCTTGCCGGGGCGGAAGCCCTTGATCTTGGCGCCGCGCGCGATTTCGCGCAGGCGGCCGCCGACCTGGTTTTCCAGGTTCTCGGCCGGGAGGCTGAAGGTCAGTCGGCGTTCGAGCGAGCCCAGCGATTCGAGCGAAACTTGCATATCCACTCCTGCGACCACGGCACTCGCCGCAGCACGATGTTGATGATCTTGTCCGGCCGCCGTTATCGACGAGACCCTCGCCGGCCAGCGGAACTTGCTAGTTTGGCCGATTACGGGCCGGCCTGCCAGCGCCTGGGGGCGGAAAAGCCGTCCGGACGGGCTTGCTGGGGCCGAAACGGCGGAATTCGCGACCTGGGTCGCAGCCGGAGGCGGTTTGGAGCCGGTCTGGCGCGCAGTGAAGCCGGCTGGACGGGAGTGGCTGGCACGGCGGCTGGCTGGGGCAACCCCTGAAGCCGGAGGCTGGCGCGGCCAGGCCGAGGGCCGGTCGGGTCATCCTGCCAATGGTGCATTCATGGCGGATGGGCGCCGACCCGCCTGCGTGGTGCGAAAGGCGGGACTCGAACCCGCACGGGGGTTACCCGCTGGAACCTAAATCCAGTGCGTCTACCAATTCCGCCACTTTCGCCCAGGGCCGGCATCGCGTGGATGCGGCCGACGCATTCTAGCCGTCACGCCGAAAAAAAGCGCCTCGCGCCCAAGCCACCGCAACCTATCGGAGGATCACCCGGGCACGGGCAGCCGGCCCGACTTCGCATGCAGTTGGGAAGTCCTGCGCCTTGGCGGCGCGCCGTGGCGATGCGCACCGGCCACGACACGGACCTTGATCGCCTATTCGTGGATGCAAGGCAACCGCTGACCGCCGTCGTCCGCGTTCGCGCGCCGCTCGGCGGCGACGAATGCCGCGCGTTTATTGCAGGCACTGCAGGCAAAAATCGCGGACAAAGAAAAAGGCAGCTGGATCGCTCCAGCTGCCTTTCGATTTTGGTGGGCTGTCAAGGATTCGAACCTTGGACCTATTGATTAAGAGTCAACTGCTCTACCAACTGAGCTAACAGCCCGGTGAAACCAGGTGCGGAACTATACAGAAAAAATCAGTGCCGCACAACACTTTGGGGTGGAAGACGGGATTTGAACCCGCGACCCCCGGAATCACAATCCGGTGCTCTAACCAACTGAGCTACATCCACCATAAACCTGCTACTGCAACGCACGTTATTGAAACACGAACGCACGTTTACGAAAACTTTTTTGGCGCGCCCGGCGGGACTCGAACCCACAACCACCGGCTTAGAAGGCCGGTGCTCTATCCGGTTGAGCTACGGGCGCCAGATTACATCTTAACTGACGGCCGAGCTTGCTCGATGGATGGTCGGGGCAGAGGGATTCGAACCCACGACATCCAGCTCCCAAAGCTGGCGCTCTACCAGGCTGAGCTATACCCCGAGCCGGGACTCCCGCGACACGCCAAGACCGCGAAAGGCCGCATAGTGTGGGCGGCGCTTTGCTCCCTGTCAATCGTGCGTTACCGGCGCCGCACCGCCCTGCCCGAGCCGCCGCCGCTTGTGCGATGTATGCTTCGACCCTATCTAGTATTCATTCTCGAAACCGCGTTTTTCCAAGGAGCAAGACCATGCGCAGCGGCAATCCCGCATTGAAGGACTCGACCTTCCTCGACCTCGGCACCGGCTCGGTCGTGCGCGGCGGCGACCAGGTGATGACCCTGAACGGTACGGTCAACAAGACCGGCGTGTTGTTGCTGCTGACCGTCATCACCGCGTCCTTCGCCTGGAGCCAGGTCCAGATCACCGAGCTCGGCGCGATCGGCGCCGGCCCCTACGTCTGGGGCGGCGCGATCGGCGGCCTGATCCTGGCCCTGGTCACCACCTTCAAGAAGACCTGGGCGCCGGTCACCGCGCCGCTGTACGCGCTGGTCGAGGGCTTCTTCCTCGGCGCGATCTCGTCGATCTTCGAGGCCAAGTTCCCGGGCATCGTGATCCAGGCGGTCATGCTGACCTTCGGCACCCTGTTCGCGCTGCTGTTCGCGTATCGCTCGGGCCTGATCAAGGCGACCGAGAACTTCAAGCTCGGCGTGGCCGCGGCCACCGGCGGCATCTTCCTGATCTACCTGGCCACGATGGTGCTGGGCCTGTTCAACATCAACATCCCCTACATCCACGAATCGGGCCTGATCGGCATCGGCTTCAGCCTGTTCGTGGTGGTGGTCGCGGCGATGAACCTGGTGCTGGATTTCGACTTCATCGAGACCGGCGTCGAGCAAGGCGCGCCGAAGTACATGGAGTGGTACGGCGCGTTCGGCCTGATGGTGACCCTGGTGTGGCTGTACATCGAGTTCCTGCGCCTGCTGTCGAAGCTGCAGTCGCGCAACTGATACCCGCGGTTCGCGTTTTGCAAAGGGCGCCTTCGGGCGCCCTTTTCTTTGCCCAGGGTGGGCGCGTTCTGGCCCGGCCGCCGTTGCCTGTGGCTACGAAGCGCGAGGCATGCACCCGCAAACGACGACGGCGCCCTGGGGCGCCGTCGTTGCTTCGCTGCGAAACTTTCGGATCGGGCGCGGCCTTCTCAGAAGCGATCTTCGTCGTCGGTCTCGAACTTGCCTTCGTAGCCTTCCGGCGGCGGCGGCTGGTCGCCGACCGTCCACAGGCGCTCGAGGGCGTAGAACTCGCGCACGCGCGGCAGCATGACATGGACGACGACATCGCCCAGATCGACCAGCACCCACTCGGCCTCGCGCTCGCCTTCGACGCCCAGCGGCATGACGTCGAGGTTCTTGGCGAACTTGACGACTTCGTTGGCGATGGATTTGACGTGACGGGTCGAGGTGCCGGAGGCGATCACCATGTAATCGGTGACGCTGCTCTTGCCGCGCACATCGATTTCGACGACATCCTTGGCCTTGAGTTCTTCGACCGCGGCGTGGACCGTCTTGAGCAACAACGCGATCGGCGGCGGCGGGTTCGGCAGCTGGGTCTTGATGACTTGGGCTTGGCTGGTCAAGGGGAAATCGGCTCTGCGTGACGGGGAGTGTGCCGGGATTATACCGAAGCGCCGCGCAGGGCTCGCACCCCATACAGACCATGACGTTCTATATAGCCGGCGACGGCCGCCGGAACGTATTCGCGCCAGGGCTGCCCGGCGGCGATCAGCGAACGGACCTGGCTGGCCGATTCGGCATGGAGCGGCTGGTTCAGGCGGAAAACCCGTCCGGCCGGAGCCTGCCTCAAGGCCTCGACCTGGGCTGTCTCGCGACCTGCTGCGAATGCGATGCGCTCGGCTTCGAGGGGGCTGCCGGGGCGCTCGGCGACGACGAAATGGGCCAGGCCGAACAAGGCCTGCCACTCTTTCCACTTCGGCAAATCGAGAAAACTGTCGGCGCCGACCAACAGCGCCAGCGGCTGCTCCAGGCCGACCTCGGCGCGGACCTCGCGCAGGGTCTCGACCGTATAGGAGCGGCCCTCGCGGCGCAGTTCGCGCCGGTCGACCATGAGCTCGTCTTCGCCGGCCACGGCCAGGTCGAGCATCCGCGCGCGGTGCTCGGCGCTGGCGCCGGGCAAGGCGCGATGCGGCGGGTCGGCGGCCGGCATCAGCCGGACCTGCGCGCACAGCGTGTCGCGCGCGGCGCGGGCGATCGCCAGATGGCCGTCGTGGATCGGATCGAAAGTGCCGCCGTAGAAGACCAGCAAGCCCATGGGCGGCGACTCAGGCGCCGGACATCGCGAGCAGGCGCAGCGCGCGCGGCTCGGCGACGGCCAGCAACAAACGCTCCAGCGCGACCCAGGCATCGCCGCTCTCGCGGCCCTTGGCCATGCGGTCGACGCGGCCGGCCTGGGCCAACAAGGCCTCCCAGCGGCGGGCGTCGTGACGCTGCAGGGCGCGGCGGTACATCGGCTGCTTCGAGTCCCAGATCCGCTGCGCCTTGAATTCGGCGTTGATGTTGCCGCCGCGCGCGTTGACCCGCGCCAATGCGGCGGTGCGCTGCAATTCCATCACCACCATGCCGAGCAAGGCCGGCACCGCCTCGCCTTCGGCGCGCAGGCCGGCGAGCATGCGCGAGACCTGCCCGCCCTGCCCGTTCATGGCCGCGTCGAGCACGCGGAACACGTCGAAGCGCGCGGCATCGGCGACCAGGGTCTGCATGCGTTCGAGGTCGATGGTCTCGCCGTCGGACAACAGGGCGAGCTTGTCGACTTCCTGCGCGGCCGCGAGCAGATTGCCCTCGACGCGCTCGGCCAAGCTCTGCACCGCATCGCGATCGGCGCGCAGGCCGCGCGCGCGCAGGCGGCGTTCGATCCATTCCGGCAGTTCGTGCGGCTTGATCGCCCAGGCCACGGCGATATGGCCGACGCGGCCCACCGCTTCGCTCCACTTGCCGCCGTGCTGCTTGCTCCATTCGCCCGCGGTGATCAGCAGGTTGACGTCGTGCGGCGGGTCGGCGCAGAAATCGGAAATCACTTCGGCGCCTTCCTTGCCTGGCTTGCCGCTGGGCAGGCGCAGCTCGATCAGGCGCCGGCTGGCGAACAGGCTCGGCGCGCGGAAGGCGCCGGACAACGCGTTCCAGTCGGGTTCGCGTTGATTGCCTTCGGCCTCGTAGACCTCGCGTTCGTCGATGCCCTGCTTGCGCGCGGCGGCGCGCACCGCGTCGGCGGCTTCGAGCACGCGCAAGGGCTCGGGCCCGGCGATCAGATAGACCGGCCGCAGGGCTTCGCTGTCGAGCTGGGCGAGCAGACGCTCGGGCGTCAGTTCCATGATCGCCGACGCAAGCGGTGAGCGAAGATCAACGCCGTTCGCTGACGGCGCCGACGCGGCGCAACACCGCGGCGCTCATCTCGCGACGCATTTCGCGCATCAGGATTTCGCGTTCGCCTTCGGTACCGATCGCGTTGACCGGGTTGGAGACGTAGTCGCGCGCCAGCTCGATGCTCTGGCGCGGCACCAGGGCGGTGCCGTCGGCCTTGCGCAGTTCGAAGGCGACGGCATAGCGCAGGCTGTATTCCTGCACGCGGCCGAGTTCGTCGAGCGCGGCCGGGGTGTCGCCCCAACGCTCGGACAACAGATCGAGCACCGCCACTTCGCTGGAATCGGCGGTCGCCGGCACCGCGCCGGCGCGGGTCAGCGCCTGGGCCAGGGATTCGGCGAGCGGGCTGTAGCGGTCGGCGGAGACCACCCGCACCGGACCGAGGTCCGGCGGCAGGGTCAGGGCCTGGCGCAACTGGAAACCGCAGGCCGACAAGGCCAGCACGAGGACCGCCAGCGAGGTGCGGGCGGTCGCGCGGAGAAAGGGGGTGCGAGGCGTCATGTGGCGAAGTCTGGACGAGGCGGCTTCGGGCATCAATAGGAAGCCTGAACCGCATTGGCGTCGAAGCGGTCGCAGCCGTGGCTGCGTCTGCGCCCGCGTTCGGGGCACGAGCGGCGCGCCGATCCGGCGACGCCGTCGGCGCTCAGTAACGGATCGCGTGCCCCGCGAACAGCGCCTGCGGCGTCTGCGCGCCCGGCAGGGCCATGAGCCGGTCGAGCCAGGCCTGCACCGCCGGCCAGCGTTCCGGCCAGTCGCGCATCGCGAAACCGGCGGCCTCGGCCCAGGGCTCGACGGTGAAGAACAGATAGCCGCTGCAGGCGACATCGGCGATGGTCGGCGCCTCGCCCGCCAGCCACGGCGTCCGGCTCAACTGCGCCTGCAGGCGATCGAGATCGGCGAGCGAGCGGCGGTCGTACCAGGCCAACACCGCCGGATCGTAGTGGCCGAACTGACGGCCGTAGCGCGAATGCGCGACGTTGAGGCTGACCCGGTTGGCTTCCCACGACAGCCATTCGCGCACGTGCAGGCGTTGTTCGATGGTCTGGCCGTCGAGCGCGCCGGCGCGGGTCGCCAGGTAGTCGAGGATCACGTTCGACTGGCACAGCACCAGATCGTCGATGCGCAGCACCGGCACTTCGCCGTGCGCGGCGAGCTCGCGGAACTCCTGCGAACGCTGATCGCGCGGGCTGCGGATATCGACGTGGCGCTGCTCGAAGTCGATACCGAGCAGGCGCAGGGCCAAAGCGACCTTGTAGCTGAAACCGGAATCGGGGTGGCAATAGAGGATGGGAGTCATGGCAGGCTGGGTGGATTGGGTGAGGAGGCGATGCAATGACTTGCAGCGACACGAGACTTGCAGCGGGCCAAGAGCAAATCCCCCTACTCCCCTCAACAAAGGGGGGAAAGCAACAACGGCAGCTCAGCAACGGACGCAAACAGCAACACGACCACCTGGTGCCCCCCTGTTGAGGGGGCCAGGGGGATTTGCTGTTGCTGTGCCTTCGCCCTTACCGGCCCGGCGCGACGACTCAGCTCGCGACGATGTTGACGATCTTGCCCGGCACCACGATCACCTTGCGCACGGTCAGGCCTTCCATGAACTTGACCACGTTCGGTTCGGCCAAGGCCAAACGCTCGGCGTCTTCCTTGGCGACGTTGACCGGCACTTCGATGGTGCCGCGCAGTTTGCCGTTGACTTGCACCGCCAAGGTCACCGCGTCGCGCGCCAGCGCCGAGGTGTCGACCGCCGGGAACGGCAGGTCTTCGAGCAGGGTTTCGTCGTGCCCCAGCACCTGCCACAGCGCGTGGCTGGCATGCGGGGTGATCGGGTTAAGCAGCAACACGATCGCCGCCAGCGCTTCCTGGCGCAGGGCGCGGCCGTTGCCGCTGGCATCGTCGAACTTGCCCAGGTGATTGAGCAGTTCCATGACCGCGGCGATCGCGGTGTTGAAGCTGTGGCGACGGCCGTAGTCGTCGCCGACCTTCTGGATGCACTCGTGCAACTGCCGGCGCAGGGTCTTCTGCGCGGCGTCCAGGCTGGCGATATCGAGCGCCGGCGCGGCGCCGTCGGCGGCGTGCTTGTGGACCATCGTCCACAGACGGCGCAGGAAGCGCGCCATGCCTTCGACACCGGCTTCGTTCCACTCCAGCGACTGGTCCGGCGGCGCGGCGAACATCGAGAACAGACGCACCGTGTCGGCGCCGAACTTGCCGACCATCAACTGCGGGTCGACGCCGTTGTTCTTCGACTTCGACATCTTCTCGGTGCCGCCGATCTGCACCGGCTGGCCGTCGGCCCTGAGCGCGGCGCCGGTGATGCGGCCGCGTTCGTCGCGCACGATCTCGACGTCGGCCGGATTGATCCAGTCCTTCGAGCCGTCGCCGTTGTCGCGATAGAAGGTGTCGGCGATGACCATGCCCTGGGTCAGCAGGTTGGTCGCCGGCTCATCGCTGTTCACCAGGCCCTGGTCGCGCAGCAGCTTGTGATAGAAGCGGAAATACATCAGGTGCAGGATCGCGTGCTCGATGCCGCCGATGTACTGGTCGACCGGCAGCCAGTAGTTGGCGCGGCCGTCGACCTGCTCGGAAGCGCCCGGCGAGGTGTAGCGCGCGTAGTACCAGCTCGACTCCATGAAGGTGTCGAAAGTATCGGTTTCGCGCTCGGCCGCGCCGCCGCACTGCGGGCAGGTGGTCTTGCGCCATTCCGGGTCGGCCTTGATCGGCGAGGTCACGCCGCTGAAGGCTACGTCTTCCGGCAGCACCACCGGCAACTGGTTCTCCGGCACCGGCACGTCGCCGCAGCTCGGGCACAGGATCACCGGGATCGGGCAGCCCCAATAGCGCTGGCGGCTCACGCCCCAGTCGCGCAGGCGGTAGTTGACCCGGCGCGCGCCGCGGCCTTCGGCCTCCAGCTTGGTCGCCAGGGCGTCGAGCGCCTGCTGGAAATCCAGGCCGTCGAAGTCGCCGGAATTGACCAGCCAGCCGCGCTCGGTCCAGGCGCCCTGCTCGTCGATGCCGCTCTGGAATTCCTCGACCACCTGCACCGCGGCGGTGGTGCCGTAGACGTCGACCGAGGCCGCGCCGCCGAGGGCGCTGCGCATCGGGTCCTTGTGCTGGGTGGCAACGTCCTCGCCGATCTCGGCGAGCGCGTCGCGCACCGCATCGGGCACGATCACGGTCTTGACCGGCAGCTGATAGCGCTTGGCGAATTCCCAGTCGCGCTGATCGTGGCCGGGCACGGCCATGACCGCGCCGGTGCCGTAGTTCATCAGCACGAAATTGGCGACGAACACCGGCAGCGCTTCGCCGCTGATCGGATGAATCGCGCGCAGGCCGGTGTCGCGGCCGCGCTTTTCCTGGGTTTCCAGCTCGGCTTCGGACACGCCGCCGCAGCGCAGCTCGGCGATGAACTCGGCCAGGTCGCTGTCGCTTTGTGCGGCGAGCGCGGCCAGCGGATGCTCGGCGGCGATCGATACGAAGGTCACGCCCATCAAGGTGTCGGGGCGGGTGGTGAACACGTTCAAGGGTTCGACCGCGGCGCCGTTCTCGTCGACCACGTCGAAGCGGATCTCCAGGCCTTCGCTGCGGCCGATCCAGTTGCGCTGCATGGTCTTGACCGCTTCCGGCCAGCCCGGCAGCGTGTCCAGGCCGTCGAGCAGCTCCTGGGCGTAGTCGGTGATCTTGAGGAACCACTGCGGGATTTCGCGCTTCTCGACCAGCGCACCGGTGCGCCAGCCGCGGCCGTCGATGACCTGCTCGTTGGCGAGCACGGTCTGGTCGACCGGGTCCCAGTTGACCACCGAATTCTTGCGGTAGGCCAGGCCCTGCTTCATCAGCCGCACGAACATGCGTTGCTCGTGGACGTAGTAGTCCGGCGTGCAGGTGGCGAACTCGCGCGACCAGTCGATGGCATAGCCCATGGTCTTGAGCTGCGCCTTCATGTGGGCGATGTTGGCGTAGGTCCACTTCGCCGGCGCGGTCTTGTTCTTGATCGCGGCGTTCTCGGCCGGCAGGCCGAATGCGTCCCAGCCCATCGGCTGCAGCACGTTGTGGCCGGTCATGCGCTTGTAGCGCGAGATCACGTCGCCGATGGTGTAGTTGCGCACATGGCCCATGTGCAGCGCGCCCGAGGGGTACGGCAGCATCGACAGGCAGTAGTACTTGGGCTTGTCCGACGTTTCGTCGACCTCGAACGCGCGGGTGGCGTCCCAATAGCCTTGGGCGGCGGTTTCGACGCTGCTCGGGTCGAAGGCCTTGGTTTCACTCTTGGGGTCGTGCGGGGCGTGGGGGACGTCGGTAGACACAGGCGGGCATGAGCGGAAGGACAGGACCGGCAAGCCTACCGCAGCGCACCAAGCCCCGCCATGCGCGGGCGGCCGCGGCTGCGGCCGCAAGACCCGCGACAGGCCGTCCTGCCCGCCTTGGCCGGCCGCGCGCCGGCGCTTGCGAAGAAGGCCGGCCCTCGCGGACCGGCCTTCGGTTTTCACGCCTGCGACCAGGGTGCAGCGCCCCGGCGCAGGCGCCGGCGTGCGCTCAAACGCACTCGAACGCGACGACCTGCCCCTTCTCGTTGTAGATCGGACGGACGGTTTTCCCCATCGGGCAGAACTTCGGCAGATTGCCGATGACTCCGCCCCGGGTGCGGTCGGGAGCCGGTGCGGTGCGGACATCGGTGGCCTGGACGGCCCCGGACAACAGGACGGCGGCGAGCAACAGCGACAGCTTGATCATGACGGTCGACTCGTTCTGGACGAACCGGATGGATGCCGACGAAGGGCCTGTACGGCCGATGCGGGCCTCCGGTCCGGCCGGCCCGCATCGGCCCCCAAGTTGCAGTCAAGCATGACCCTTGGCAACGGTGCGCGGCCGAATCGGCCGCTAAGATCGGCCAACTTCGTCCCGGAATCCGCACATGACCCGTCTCGCCGTCGCCGTCATCGCCGTCCTGTCCGCCGCCCCGGCCTATGCCGCCCCCACCGTCGCGGCCGAACCGATGGCACTGCAGTGCGGCCGATTGTTCGACGCGCGCAGCGGCAAACTGCTGGAATCGCGCACCGTGGTGGTGCGCGACGGCAAGGTCGAGCAGGTCCTCGACGGCCGCGCCGAGGCGCCGGGCGCGCGCACGGTCGACCTGTCCGGCCACACCTGCACGCCGGGCTGGACCGACCTGCACGTGCACCTGGGCGACCAGTCCAGCCCGAAGAGCTACGAAGAAGACTTCCGCCTCGACCCGGTCGATTTCGCTTTCCGTTCGGTCGGCTATGCCAACAAGACCCTAATGGCCGGCTTCACCAGCGTGCGCGACCTCGGCGGCGAAGTCAGCCCGCACCTGCGCGATGCGATCAACCAGGGCCTGGTCGCCGGCCCGCGCATCTGGGCCGCGGGCAAGTCGATCGCCACCACCGGCGGCCATGCCGACCCGACCAACGGCTACAACGCCACCCTCTCGCATCTGCTCGGCCCGCCGGGCCCGACCGAGGGCGTGATCAACTCGGTCGACGAAGCACGCCAGGCGGTGCGCCAGCGTTACAAGGACGGCAGCGATGTGATCAAGATCACCGCCACCGGCGGCGTGCTGTCCTACGCCAAGTCCGGCGACGCGCCGCAGTTCACCGTCGACGAGGTCAAGGCCATCGTCGACGCCGCCAAGGACTACGGCTATCGCGTCGCCGCGCATGCGCACGGCACCGAAGGGATGAAGCGCGCGGTGCTCGGCGGGGTGACCTCGATCGAGCACGGCACCTACATGACCGACGAACTGATGTCGCTGATGAAGCAGAAAGGCACCTGGTACGTACCGACCATCTACGCCGGCCGCTTCGTCGCCGACAAGGCCAAGATCGACGGCTACTTCCCCGAAGTGGTGCGTCCGAAGGCGGCCCGGATCGGCTCGCTGATCCAGCAGACCGCGGCCAAGGCCTACAAGAACGGCGTCAAGATCGCCTTCGGCACCGACATGGGCGTCGGCCCGCACGGCGACAACGCACGCGAATTCCTCTACATGGTCGAAGCCGGCATTCCCGCCGCGGTGGCCTTGCAGGCGGCGACGATCCGCGCCGCCGAAGTGCTCGGCGTCGACGACCAGGGCGTGATCGAAGCCGGCAAGCGCGCCGACATCGTCGCCGTGCCGGGCAACCCGCTCGAGGACATCAACGCGGTGATGAAGGTCGATTTCGTCATGAAGGACGGGCAGGTCTTCAAGCAGGCCTTGTAAGCGCCGCGCCGCATCGCTGCGGGCGCCGACGCGCGTGGGCGCGCCGGCGTCGGCAGCCGCTTGCCGGCCCAGTTCCAGTTCACAGAAAAGCCGCCTGCGGCGGCAGCACTGCCGTGCCCGTGAACTGAGTCACGGCGGGCCCGCCGCGTGCGTGGCATAAGCACGGTGCCGGGTCAGCATCCGGCACAGGAGATTCAAACGCCGCAGTACGTCGAGGCCGCTCGCGCCTCCCGGCCCACGCTTCACTGAAAGGGAGTTCGAATGAAACCGCCCTTGCTCGTCGCCGCCGTTTGTGCGGCCGCCCTCGGCAGCCTGCTTTCGATGACCCAGGCACTCGCGGCCCCGCCGTGCCCGGAATGTTTCTATCCCTACCGCGCCTGCATCCGCAGCGCCGTCACGCCGGAACAGCAACTGGCCTGCGAAGTCGAGTACGACGACTGCCGCGCGACCTATTGCGAAATCACCGCCACCGCGAGCGATGCGCTGTTGCCGCGCGAACGCCACCAGGCCACGCCGGTACGAGCCGCGCGCATCGTCGACACGCGGCAAAGCGCGCGCTGAGTCCATCGCCGCGCGGCCTCGGCCTCTCCGACACCGCGCGCTCCAGGACCGCCGTCGCCGCAGCAAGGTCGGCCGCGGACGTCGCGTCCGCGGCAGGCGCCGAATACGATCGACCTTGCTGCGGCGTCGGCACCTGTCATCGAAGCGAATGCGCGACGCGCATTCGCTGTCGTCCGCGCCGCATCGACGTTGCGCCGCTGCGCATCAGTTTCCGGGGCGTTCGCCGCGCGCCGTGGCCACATAAGCGATCAACCAGACCAACAAGGCGAGCCGCTGGGCGACCGGCGCCGGCAACACGCCGATGTCGGCGCCGAACACCGCGACCAGCACCAGCGCGCCGGACAACACTTCGACCGAGATCAGGCCGCGCCACGCCGGCAGGCCGCGCGCACCGATCGCGAGCAAGGCCGCGCCGGCCACGAAGGCCAGCCACCACAGCATCCAGGCGGCCGCATGCAGACGGCTGGCTTGCGCATCCAGGTCGGTCGGATCGAGCGACACCCCGCCCTGCGCCGCCCAGGCCAGGGCCGACAGGCACCACAGCCAGGCGCCGATGCGCGCCATCGCGCCGCCGCTGCGCAGGCGTTCGCGCAGCCGCCAGGCCACTGCCGCCAACAGCAGCCCCGGCACCACGAAGCCGAGCAGATTGAAGGCGGCCGCATGGGCGATGCCGTCGGCGCCGAGCAGGCCTGGCGGATGCAGGCGATGCGAATAGCCTTCGAGCGCCGCGCCGAAACCGAGCAAGGCGCCGAGGCAGCACAGCGCCGCCGCCAACGCGAGCGCCTGCATGCGGCCGCGGCCCCTGCCTGCGCTTGCGCCTGCACCGGTGTTGGCTGCGCCGATATCGGCCGCGGTCGCCGGGCCTGTGTTCGGGTTCCCGTTCCTCGATTTCGATGAGCGCTTCATCGCGTCATGCTAGCGTGCGCACCCGCGGCGCGCGCTTGCCTTGCGCCCGATCGCCCCCACTTCGGGTTCCAACCCGCGCACCACGCAGACGAGCCAGACGATGACCGCAACCGCCAAGCCCCACGTCTTCGACGCCACCGCCGATCGCTTCCAGGAAGAGGTGCTGCAGAAATCCCTGCAGGTGCCGGTCCTGATCGATTTCTGGGCCGAATGGTGCCAGCCGTGCAAGACCTTGGGCCCGATCCTGGAAAAACTGGCGGCCGACTACAACGGCGCCTTCGAACTGGCCAAGGTCGACGTCGAGGCCGAACAGCAGCTCGGCGCCGCGTTCCAGATCCGCTCGATCCCGACCGTGTTCCTGGTCAAGGGCGGCCAGTTGGTCGACGGCTTCGCCGAAGCCCTGCCGGAAAGCGCGGTGCGCGAATTCCTCAAGCACCACGGCATCGAGCCGGCCGAGGCCGCGCCGGTCGAAGAGGCCGTCGCCGAACCCGCCGCGGTCGACCCGCACGGCGAAGTCGTGCGCCTGCGCCACGAAGTCGCCGAACAGCCCGACAAGGCCGAACTCAAGCTCGACCTGGCCCTGGCCCTGCTGGCGACCGGTGCGGCGCAGGAGTCGGAGCAGTTGCTCGACGCCCTGCCGGCCAACCTCGCCACCGACGACCGCAGCCTGCGCGCCCGCGCCCGCCTCGGCTTCCTGGCCGTGAGCAAGGACGCGCCGCCGGTGCAGACGCTGGAGGCCGCCATCGCCGCCCAGCCCGAAGACCTGCAGGCCCGCTACCTGCTCGGCGCGCGCCTGCTCGCCGCCGGCCACGACCAGGCCGCGCTTGAGCACTTCATCGAACTGCTGCGCCGCGACCGTAGCTTCCAGGACGGCCTGCCGCGCAAGGCCCTGATCGATGCCTTCAAGGTGGTCGAAGACCAGGACCTGGTCGGCCAGTACCGCCGCAAGATGGCCTCGCTGCTGTTCTGAACGGGCCGCCCTGGCGCCGGTGCGCGGCCGATCCGCCGCCGGCCTCGACGGTCCCGACCCAGCGAAGGCTTGACTATACGCATCCGTATGGCAGGCTAGGCCGGCCTTCGCCACCCTTGCCCCCATGAAAGCCAGCACCCTGCGCCACGGCCTCAATCTGTGGCCGCCGTTCCTGTTTTCCGGCATCCACGTCGCCGCGATCGCCCCGGACTACCGCCAGGCCACGGTCGAACTGCGCATGCGCCCCTGGAACCGCAACTACGTCGGCACCCATTTCGGCGGCAGCCTGTTCTCGATGACCGACCCGTTCTGGATGCTGCTGGCGATGAACGCCCTCGGCCGCGAGTACATCGTCTGGGATCGCGCCGGTTCGATCGAGTTCGTCAAACCCGGGCGCGGCACCGTGCGCGCCGAATTCCGTCTCGACGACGAGGTGCTCGACGAACTGCGCAAGGCCACCGCCCACGGCGACAAATACCTGCACTGGTTCGACACCGACGTAGTCGACGCCAGCGGCGAAGTAGTCGCCAAGATCCGCAAACAGCTGTACGTGCGGCGCAAGCGCGACCAGCGCGACAAGCCCAATTTGGACAGCGCCCTAAGCGCTGGAAAGGCAAGCCACCGCTGATCGCCGCACCATTCCGCCTGCTGCGCGGAGGTATGGTGCGATCGCGACACCGCGATTGTTGACCGGTTGCTCATATCCAAGCGGATCGAACGCGGCGCCAGTGGACCAAGGTCCAGCGTCCGCTCTACTTGTCATGGCGGGCCGGCAAGAAGCACACTAGCCGCTTACGCGGGCACTGCGACAGCGTATGCTGTGCAGTCGCGACACGGGGCCGCGAATGTCGATCATCACAACGCAATCCGATGAACCCAGCGCACCGATGCCGGAGATTCCCGGCTATCGACTGCGCCAGATCATCAACCACGGCGGCTTGTCCACGGTCTACCTGGGCGAGCAAGTCGCGCTTGGCCGCGAAGTCGCCATCAAGATCATGCTGCCGCACGCGCTGGCCGACGAAGTCAGCCGCCGTCGCTTCGAGAACGAAGTCCGCACGATCGCGCGCCTGGAACATCCCCACGTCGTCGGTATCCACGAAGTCGGCCGCACCCGCGAGGGCCTGCCCTACTACGCCATGCCGTTCCTGCCGCGCGGCCACCTGGGCAAGCGCATCGAGCAGGGTTTCGCGCGCGGCGAAGCCGAGGTCATTTCCATCGTCGAGCCGCTGCTGTCGGCGCTCGAGTACGCCCATTCGCGCGGCGTCGTGCATCGCGACGTCAAGGCCGAGAACGTCCTGTTCGACATCACCGAACGGCCGCTGCTGGCCGATTTCGGCATCGCCCTGCGCCGCGGTTTCGGCGCGCGCATGACCGCGACCGGCCTGGCCGTGGGCAGCACCGCCTACATGGCGCCGGAGCAGGCGCGCGGCGAAGAAGTCGACGGCCGCGCCGATCTCTACAGCCTTGGCGTGTTGTGCTGGGAAATGCTGACCGGCCGGCTGCCGTTCGAGGCGCAGGACGCGTTGTCGATGGCGGTCATGCACGCGCAGAACCCGATTCCGAAACTGCCGCCGCCGCTCAAGCACTGGCAGCGTTTCATGAACCGCGCCCTGGCCAAGCAACCCGACCAGCGTTTCAGCGACGCTGCCGAAATGGCCGAGGCGGTCAGCGAGATCAAGCACCGCGGCGAACTCTCGCGTTTCGGCCGGGTGGCCGCGCAACTACGTCCGCTCAAGCGCTGGGTGACCCCGGCCTGGGCCGGCCTGGCGGTGGTCGCGGTCGCCGTGGTCAGCATCGCCTTCGCCCTCAACCGGGTCGAGAAGGACGGTTTCTTCCGCGCCGAATTGCCTGCCGCGAACAAGAGCGGTGCGACCCGGATCGACAACGACCCGACCCAGGCGATGATGGCGCCGCTGCCGCAAGCGCCGCTGCAGGAATCGCTGCAGAACGCACGCACCTACATCGCCCAGGGCCGCCTGGCCTCGCCGGCCGACGCCAACGCTTACAACAGCCTGCTCACCGCCTGGCATCTGGACAGCACCAGCCCGGAAGTCGGCGTGGTGGTCGGCGAACTCACCCAGGCCTTCTCCGACGAGATGGCGCGCGACTTGCGCGAAGGCCGCGACCAGCGTGCGCGCGAGCATCTGGTCAACGCCACCGCGCTCGGCCAGCAAACCGGCACCGCCGACTCGGCCGCGCAACGCAGCCTGCGCGAAAAAGCCGCGCAAGCCCTGGAAACCCGCCTGGAACAGGCCGCGCGCCGCGGCGATGGCGCCGACGCCGGGCGCGTGATCGCGCTAGCCGAGGAGTTCGGCCTGCCGCGCACCGTGTCCACCCGGTTGATCGCGCAGGCACGCGGCGTCGCCGGCGACGGCACGGTCGCGCGCGGCGTGGCCACGATCGGCGCGGCCGCGCCGGCCAGCAGCGTCGCGGTGAGTTTCAACCCGCGTCCGGTCAGCCGCGGCGAGTACGCGCGCTTCGTCAGCGCCAACCAGCGTGCGCCGGCGTTGTGCCGCGAACGCGCGTCGCTGCTGCGGGTAATCGCGCCGAAGGACTGGAAGGCGCCAGGCTTCGACCAGAACGAGACCGAACCGGTGGTCTGCGTGTCGACCTCCGATGCCGAAGCTTATGCGCGTTGGTACAGCCAGCAGACCGGCCGCCACTATCGCCTGCCGACCGCCGACGAAGCCCAGCGCATGTCCGGCGGCGGCGGTCGCGCGCTGTCGATCTGGTCCGGCGATTGCGGCCGCACCTGCCAGCAACGCCAGGTCGGCGGCAGTTCCTGGCGCAGCGGCTCGGCCCTGCGTCCGCTCAACGCCACCCGCGGCTACGACGACGTCGGCTTCCGCCTGGTGCGCGAACGCTGAGGCGCTGGGGGCTGACGCGCAGCGATCGTCGCGACCTGAAGCGAAATCCCCAGCGCCAGCCAGCCTCACCCGACCTCGAACGACATCGGGCGCCGCCCCCTTTGCAAAGGGGGCGAACTTTCGAGGGGTTAATTTTCGAACGGGCGACTTTTCGGACGGACGAATCACCGGAGGCATACCGTCCCCCCTTTGCAAAAGGGGGGCTAGGGGGGATTTGCTTTTGAACCAGCGCTGGCAATGACGACCCGCGCAGCCAGCGTCGGCGCATGCCGCGTGTTCGCCGCCGCCGTCGCCTACAATCCGCGCCATGCGCATGTCCAACCTGCAACGCCTGTTTCTCACCGGCCTGTTGACCCTGCTGCCGATCTGGCTGACCTGGGTCGTGGTCAAGTTCGTGTTCGTACTGTTGTCGGACACCAGCCGTCCCTTGATCGGTCCGCTGCTCAACAACCTCGCCCTCGGCTACCCGCACACGCTGGGCTGGTTGAACGACCCGTGGGTACAGACCGCGATCGGCCTGATCGCCACGCTCGGGGTGATCCTGCTGTCGGGGGTAATGACCCGACGCGTGATCGGCCAGACCGTGCTGCGCTGGTTCGAGTCGCTGATCAAGCGCATTCCGTTGGCCAGCACCATCTACGGCAGCGCGCGGCAGTTGCTCGACATCCTGCAGACCAAGCCCGACGGCACCCAGCGCGTGGTGCTGATCGACTTCCCGCACAACGAGATGAAGTCGATCGGCTTCGTCACCCGGGTCATGCGCGAGCAAGGCACCGGCCGCGAACTGGCCGCGGTGTACGTGCCGACCACGCCGAACCCGACCTCGGGTTATCTGGAGATCGTGCCGGTGGAAAAGATCACCCCGACCGACTGGACCGTCGACCAGGCGATGAGCTTCATCATCTCCGGCGGCGCAGTCTCGCCCGAATCGATTCCGTTCTCGGTCCCGTCGCCGGCCGCGCCGGCCGCGCAGGAGCCGCAGGCATGAAGCCACATTACTTGCTGCGCCTGGCCGCGGCCCTGCTCGCCTGCACCGGCCTCGCCAGCGCCGCCGTCGCCGCACCAGCGGCGTTGACGCCGCATCGCGTCGCGCTCGACGACGGCCGCAGTTTCACTCTCAACCTGCCGGCCGAGCTCGAGATCGTCCCGGCGGTGCAAGGCCTCAAGCGCGTGCGCTTCTTCGCCCGCAGCCCGGACGGACGCTTGTTCGTCACCGATATGCACGACCTCAGCGACAACCGCCGCGGGCGCGTCTACGCCCTCGACGATTGGGACGAGCAGCGCGCGCGGTTCGGCAAGGTCTCGGTGTATCTCGACAAGCAACGCAATCCCAACAGCGTCGCCTTCCACACCGATGCCCAGGGCCAGTCCTGGCTGTACCTCGCCAACACCGACAAGTTGCTGCGCTACCGCTACCGCAACGGCGACCTCAAGCCTTCCTCCGAACCCGAAACCCTGGCGACCTTCCCCGACTACGGCCTGAGCTACAAGTACGGCGGTTGGCACCTGACCCGCACCCTCGCCTTCGGCGACGGCAAGCTCTACGTCTCGGTCGGCAGCAGTTGCAATGCCTGCATCGAGAAAGAAGACGTGCGTGCGGCGATATTGCAGATGAACCCCGACGGCAGCGGCCGCCGCATCTATGCGCACGGCCTGCGCAATGCGGTCGGCCTGTTGTTCCGCGACGGCCAGTTGTACGCGACCAACCAGGGCGCCGATCATCTCGGCGACCAGAAGCCCGACGAAACCCTGTTCGCGGTGCGCGACGGCGCCGATTACGGCTGGCCGTTCTGCTATCACAGCAAGGGCCGCGCCCTGAGCGATCCGAAGTTTCCGCGCAAACCCGGCTGCATGCAGGTGCCCAAGCCGTTCGCGTCCTTCCCTTCGCACGCCTCGGCGCTGGGCCTGACCTGGTTCCCGTCCGCCGACGGCGCCATGCTGCAGAACGAATACCTGGTCGCCCTGCACGGCGGCAGCAAGCTCAGCCTCGATCACGGCTACCGCATCGTCCGGGTCGGCGCCGACGGCCGCAGCGGCGGCGAGTTGGTCAACGGTTTCCTCGCCAAGGGCAAGGTGCACGGCCGCCCCTGCGACGTGCTGCGCACGGGCCGCGACAGTTTCTTCTTCAGCGACGACAAGAGCGGCGTGATCTATTACGTGAGGCCCAAGCGATGAGCGCATCCGGGATAGAGACCGCCGCCGCGATCGCGAGCGCCGGCGGCGAAGGCACCCGCACCCTGCAGGACCGCGCGCTGCGTCTGTTCATCGTCCTGTCGGCGTTTTTCTGCGTCAACGCGGCGTTGGCCGAGTTCATCGGGGTCAAGATCTTCGCCCTCGAGGACACCCTCGGCATCGCCCCGCTGCAATGGAATCTGTTCGGCCAGACCGGCTCGCTGAACTTCACCGCCGGCACCCTGCTGTGGCCGGTGGTGTTCCTGATGACCGACGTCATCAACGAATTCTTCGGCCGCCGCGGCGTGCGCCTGATCTCCTGGCTCGCGGCCCTGTTGATCGCCTACGGCTTCGTGTTCGCCTTCGCCGCGATCGCGCTGGCGCCGGCGGCGTGGTGGGTGCAGGCGGCGCAGGCCCAGGGCGTGCCGGACTACCAGGCCGCGTTCGCGGCGATCTTCGGCCAGGGCCTGTGGAGCATCGGCGGCTCGCTGATCGCCTTCATGGTCGGCCAGTTGATCGACGTGGGTGTGTTCCACCGCATCCGCAGCGTCACCGGCGAGAAACATATCTGGCTGCGCGCGACCGGCTCGACCGCGGTCTCGCAGTTGGTCGACAGCTTCGTCGTGCTGTATATCGCCTTCGTGCTCGGCCCGCAGCATTGGCCGATCCCGCAGTTCCTCGCCATCGGTTCGGTCAACTACGTCTACAAGATGCTGGCCGCGTTCGCGATGATCCCGCTGATCTATCTGCTGCGCATGTGGATTCACCGCTATCTCGGCGAGGCCCGCGCCCGCCAATTGCGCGACGAGGCGGCGGCGGACTGATCGCCGCGGCACGGGTACGCATGGCTTAGCCCAGCCCCATGGCCTCGCGTATCCGCTCGCGATAGCTGGCGCCGCTGCCCAGGCGCTGGCCGTTGACCAAGCGCAGCAGATAACGGCCGCCATCGAGCTGTTCGATGTCGCGCACCGCCTGCAGATGGACGATGCGCGAACGATGGATGCGCACGAAGCGGCGCGGGTCCAGCCGCGCCTCGATGCCGTTCAAGGTCTCGCGCAGCAGATAGGCCTGGCCGCCGGCGTGCAGCTCGACGTAGTTGCTCTGGGCGATCACGCATTCGACCTCTTCGACCGGCAGCAGGCGCAGACGCGCGCCCACCGGCACCGCCAGGCGCTGCGGATAGCCTTCGCGCGCGCCCTCGCCGCTCGCCGCCGCGCGCAACGGACGCTCCGCCTGCGCCGCGCGTGCGCGCCGCACCCGCGCCAGCGCCGCGCCGAGGCGCTCGGCGGAATAGGGCTTGAGCAGGTAGTCGACAGCGTCGGCATCGAAGGCGCGCAGGGCGTGCTCGGCATGCGCGGTCACGAACACCACCTGCGGCCGTCGCGCCGCCGGCAAGGCCTGCAGCACGCCGAAGCCGTTGAGATCGGGCAGGCGGATGTCGAGAAACACCACGTCCGCCGGCAAGCGACGCAAGGCCGCGACCGCGCTGTCGCCGTCGGCGCATTCGGCGATCACTTCCACATCCGCCTCCAGGCCCAGCAAGCGGCACAGGCGCGCGCGCGACATCGCCTCGTCGTCGACCACCACCGCGCGCAGCGGTGCCGTCGCGAGCAGGCTCATGCCGCGCCCTCCAGCGGCTGCCAGCGCCGATACGGCAATTGCAGGCGCACGCAGGTGCCGCCGTCGGCGCGCGCGCCGATGTCGAAGCGGTGATCGTCGCCGTACAAGCCTTGCAGGCGCGCGCGGGTGTTGCGCAGGCCGATGCCGGCACCGTGCACCGCCTCGCCGGCGCCGCCGTCGTCGCTGACTTCGAGGATCAGGCGATCCTCGCGGCGCTCGGCGTGCACCGACACTTCGCCGGGCGTGGTCCGCATCGCCACCGCATGGTGGATCGCGTTTTCGACCAAGGGCTGCAACAGCAACTGCGGCACCTGCGCGTCGAGCAGGGCCGAGTCGATCGCCCAATGCACGCGCAGGCGTTCGCCGAGGCGGATCTTCTCGATGCCGATGTAGTGATCCAGCGCGACCAGTTCGTCGCGCAAGGCGATCTCCTGGCGATGCGAGCGGTCGAGGCTGTGGCGCAGCAGCGCGCCGAGGTCGACCAGCATGCGGTCGGCGCCGTCGGGATCGCGATGCACCATCTCGGCGATCGAATTGAGCGCATTGAACAGGAAATGCGGATTGAGCTGCGCCGACAGTGCATCGAGCCGCGCCCGCGCCAGCCGCGCTTCGAGCTCCATCGCCTGGCGTTCGCGGCGGCGCGCGCGTTCGGCATAGACCAGGGCATGCGCCACGCCGACGATCAGCCAACTCGTCAGCAGGTTGTTGAGCACGCTCGCGGCGAGCAACTCGCCCACCGACGGCAGGCGTTCGTACCAGCCGATCCAGCCGTTGAGCGCGGCCACCGCCGCGGCGCGCAGCAGGATCACCACGACGACCGCGAGGCCTTGCATCGCCAGCGCCGACATCGCCCGGCCGCGTTCGATCGGATGACGCCCGACCCAGGCGAACAGCCCCAGGGTGATCGGCACCCACAGCCAGGCGCTGGCGAGGTGCTGGCGCAGGGTGTTCGGCCAATCGGCCGGTTGCCCGGCGGCTTGGTGCATGGTCACGACCTGACCGACCCAGACGAAGCCGTTGAGGGTCCACCAGCCCAGCACCAGCAACACCAGCAGCGGCAGTCGATTGCGCATGGAAGACGATGCTGGACCCGCGCCGCGGCGCTTGCAATCGCCGGCGCCCGGTTCGTCCCGCGATCCGGCCGATTCGTCCCGGCCCGACTCCGAGCGCCGTCGCGCCCGCGCAGGCTGCAGCCACCTTCCTTTCGTGAATCGCCGCCATGCGCCGTCTTTCGCGTCTTTCGATCGCCCTCGCCGCTCTCGCCGCCGTCGCCCTGCCGGCCGCGGCCGCCGACGCCTGCCCGCCGGTACGCAAATTCGCCGACGGCGTCATCTCGACGCCACAGTGGGAATGGCGCCTGAGCTTTAGCCCGAGCCGCCAGCGCGCCTATTGGTCGACCAGCAAGGGCTGGTGGCCGGGCACGCGCGAGCGCGCGACCATCATGACTTCGCAATGGCGGCCCTCGGGCTGGAGCGCACCGCAGGCCGCGCCATTCTCCGGCGTGCACAGCGACATGGACCCGGCGCTGTCGCCGGACGGGCGCTATCTGGTGTTCTCTTCGGAACGGCCGCGGCCCGACGGCGTGGCGGCGAAGATGGACCTGTGGATCGCCAAGCGCGGCCTGCGCGGCTGGGGCGAACCGCGCCATCTCGGCGCTGCGGTCAACAGCGCCGGCGACGAGCTGTACCCGAGCACCGACCGGCACGGCCACGTGTACTTCGCCAGCGATCGCGACGGCGAGTTCGACATCTACCGCAGCGAACGCCTGCGCAACGGCGACTACGCGCCGGCGCGCAAGGTCGAAGGCGGCGTCAACACCGCCGAGCGCTGGGAGTTCAATCCGGAGATCTCTCCCGACGGCCGCATCCTGTTGTTCACCCGCCTGGATTTCCCCAACGACCCGCTGCCCGACCTGGGTTATGGCTACGGCGACCTGCACGCGGCCCGTCTCAAGGACGGCCGCTTCGGCACCGCCAAGAACCTCGGCCCCTGCGTCAACACGGTCTGGGACGAATTCCATCCGACCGTGCTGTGGGACCGCGGCCTGCTGTTCTATGCGCGCGACATCGGCCGCCCCAGCGATTTCTATTACACCCGCCTGCAATTGCCCGATCTGGAGGATTGAAAGCGCGGCGGCAACCGGCGGGGCGCAAGCCAGGCTGTGCGAGCGCCATCGCGCTCGCGCATGACCTTCGGCTCATGCCCCCGCCGGGCATGCGCGAGAGCCTGCGGGTCCGTCCGTCCGCATCGGCCAAGACATGACCCCGCTTCCGTTCCGCCGTCCGGGCCCGCGCCCGGTCCGCCTCGCTTTGTCCGTCGCGCTCGCCGCGGCGCTGTGCCTCGCCCTGCCGGTGGCCGCAGCAGCCGCAGCCACCGACCTCGCCGCATCCACGCCGCGCAAGGTCACCGTGCAGACCAAAGGCGAGAAACTCAACCGCCTGTACGAGCAGTACTGGGAAGAGAATCTCAAGCTCAACCCCCTGCGCGCCACCGCCCAGGGCGACCCGCGCTACAACGACCAACTGCCGAACTTCCTCAGCGCCGAGTTCCGCAAGCAGTCGCACGAATTCTCCGAACGCTGGCTCAAGACCATCGAATCGGTCGGCTCGCAGGGGCTGTCCGACCAGGACTTGCTGAGCTACGAGATCTTCGTGCGCGAAATGAAGATCAACCTGGAATCGGACCGGCATCCATCCTGGCTGCAGCCGGTCAACCAGTTCTACAACTTCGCCGCCAGCATCGCCCAGCTCGGTTCCGGCACCGGCTCGCAACCGTTCAAGACCGCCGCCGACTACGACAACTGGCGCAAGCGCGCGGCGAAGGTGCCGGCGGTGTTCGACCAGCTCATCGCCAACAGCCGCGAAGGCGTCAAGCGCGGCGTGGTCCAGCCGAAGGCACTGATGACGAAGGTGCTGCCGCAGTTGGATGCGCTGATCAAGGACGACCCCACCGCGACCTTGTTCTGGAAGCCGGTGACGGACTGGCCGGCCGGCATTTCCGAGGCCGACAAGACGCGCCTGAGCGCGGATTACCGGCAGATGATCCAGACCGAGCTGATGCCGGCCTACCGGCGCCTGCGCGAGTACATCGCCAACGATTACCTGCCGCATGCGCGCGACAGCGCCGGGCTCGGCGCCCTGCCCGGCGGCGAGGCCTGGTACGCGTTCAATGCGCGCCGTTCCACCACCACCACGATGACCCCCGCCGAAATCCATCAGATCGGCCTGGACGAAGTCGCGCGCATCCACGGCGAGATCGGCAAGATCCGCGGCGAGGTGAAGTTCCAGGGTTCGCTGCAAGACTTCTTCAAGTTCATGCAGACCGACCCGCGTTTCACCTTCAAGGACGAGCCTGCCCTGCTCGCCCACTACCGCGGCCTGGAAGCGCGCATCGACAAGAAGATTCCGCAGTTGTTCTCGCTGACGCCGAAGGCGCCGTTCGAAATCCGTCCGGTCGAGGCCTTCCGCGCCCAGTCCGCCGCCGGCGGTTCCTATATGCGTCCGAGCGAGGACGGCACGCGTCCGGGCATCTTCTACGTCAACACCTACGACCTGCCGACCCGCAAGACCTGGGACGCCGAAGACCTGTACCTGCACGAAGCCATCCCCGGCCATCACTTCCAGCTCGCCTTGCAGCAGGAACTGACCGGCCTGCCGAAGTTCCGCCGCTTCGGCGGCGAAACCGCCTTCAGCGAAGGCTGGGGCCTGTACGCCGAATCGCTCGGCAAGGAACTCGGCGTGTACGCCACGCCTTACGACTACTTCGGCTATCTGCAAAACGAGTTGTGGCGCGCGATCCGCCTGGTCGTCGACACCGGCCTGCACAGCAAGGGCTGGACCCGCGAGCAGGTGATCGCCTACATGCTCGACAACTCGGCCGAGAGCGAAACCCAGTCCACCGCCGAAGCCGAACGCTACATGGCCATTCCGGGCCAGGCCCTGGCCTACAAGATCGGCGAGCTCAAGATCATGGAGCTGCGCAAGCGCGCGCAAAGCCGGCTCGGCACGCGCTTCGATATCCGCGAGTTCCACGCCGAAGTGCTGAAGGACGGCTCGGTGCCGCTGGACGTGCTCGACCGCAAGATCGACCGCTGGATCCAATCGAAACAAGGTTGAACAAGCCAGGGCGAACGAAGCGGGTCCGGAGCTGCCGGACCCGCGGCCCGGCCTCCCGCCACGACGGGAGGCCGGCATCGCCGGCCACCTGAGTCACGCGGGCAACGACGCCGCCTCGCACTAATGTGCTTTCTGACTCACTGGGTTTCTGTTCATCTGCGCGGGCCATTGCCGGCTTCCCCCGTGGGCCGCCTTTCGGGCAGGATGAGGACCGGCCCACCTGGATCGCACTGCCTGCCGAACCCCTGTCCCGCCCTCATGAGCCGAGCCCCTGCGGGCTTCGCCCGCATGTCCTGCAGGCTTCGTCCAGGCCCCGAGCGGCCGGACGGAGGCACCGAAGCAGGGCGGCCCGGGCCGACCCTCCGGTCGGACCGGAAGCGGCGTTCGAACCGGTCGACAGCAGAAAAAGTGTGACTGACACCGCATAATTAGCGGTTGTTGTGCCTCGCCGTCCACGGTGCCCGCTGTCCCACCCAGCCTCGGAATACGGATGTCCCACATTCCAGCGCCCCAATCCTTCGCCGCCGCGCGTGCCGCGTCGCGCAGCCTTGCCGCCTTGGCTTTCATCCGCCTTCGTTTCGCCGCGTTGTCGCTCGTGCTGCTGTTCGCCAGCACCGGCCTGGCCCAGGCGCAGGACTGGAGCTATCGCGTGCGTCCCGGCGACACCCTCTGGGACCTCGGCGCCAAACACCTCAAGAACGGCATCAACTGGCGCCGCCTGCAGGAACACAACCGCATCGCCGACCCCTATCACCTGCCGCCGGGCACGCGCATGTTGTTCCCGGTCGGCTGGCTGCGCATCGAACCGGCCAAGGCGCGCGTCATCGCCGTGCGCGGCGCGGTCAATCTGCTGACTTCCGAGAAGGCCGCCGCCGCACTGGTCGTCGAAGGCATGCGCATAGGCATCGGCAGCCGCGTCGAGACCGGCCCCGGCGCCAGCGCTACGCTCGAATTCGCCGACGGCTCGCGCCTGATGATCCAGGACAACAGCCGCATCTCCTTCGACGAGCTCAGCAGCTACGGCAGCACCGGCATGGTCGATACGCGCATGCGCCTGCAGCGCGGCCGCACCTCGAACCGGGTGATCCCGGCCAAGGGCCCGGCCTCGCGCTACATCATCGACACGCCCTCGGCGACCTCCAGCGTGCGCGGCACCCACTTCCGGGTCAGCGCCGGCGACGAGGGCGCGCCCGACGCGACCGAAGTGCTGGAAGGCAAGGTCGCGGTCGGCAGCCAGCGCACCGAAGTGATGGTGCGCCCGGGCTTCGGCACCGTCGCCGCCGCCGGCGCCGCGCCGTCGGCGCCGATACAGTTGCTGCCGGCGCCGGCTTTGAGCGCCGCGCCGCCCGAACAACTGCCCGCGACCATCGCCTGGTCGCCGGTCGAAGGCGCGGTCGCGTATCGCGTCGAAGTGGTGCGCGACGACGCCCCCGAAGTGCTGCTGTTCGAGGCCCGCACCAGCGAGACCCGCCAGCGCATCGACGATCTGCCGGCAGGCCGCCACCGCGTGCAGGTGCGCGCCGTCGCCGCCAACGGCCTCGGCGGCCGCGACAGCAGCCAGGTCTTCACCGTCAACGATCAGCCGGCGCCGCCGCTGACGATCAGCCCGCTCGACGGGCAGCGCCTCAACCTGCCGCGTCCGCGCTTCGAGTGGACCCGCGCCGAAGGCGCCGAGCGCACCCGTCTGCAGGTCGCCGCCGACGAGCAGTTCGGCCAGCCGCTGATCGACACCGAAGTCGCCGGCCAGCGTTTCCGCCCGTCCGAGTCGCTCGCGCCCGGCAAGTACTACTGGCGCGTGGCTTCGCGCGACGGCAAGGGTCATGCCGGCCGCTACGGCAACGTCTTGCCGTTTGAAATCAGCGATGCGCCGGTCGATCCCGGCCTGGAAGCGCCGCAGGCGGCAAAGGGTATGCTGACCCTGCGCTGGCAGAAGGGCGAACCGGGCCAGCGCTATCGTGTGCAGATCGCGCGCGAACGGGACTTCTCCAAGCTGCTGCTCGACGAGGTGGTGGACGTGCCGCAGATCGAACTCAAGCGTCCCGGCGGCGGCACCTGGCACGTCCGCGTGCAGACCATCGAGGACGACGGCTACGCCGCGCCGTACGGCCCGCCGCAGCAAATCCGCCTGCCCTGCCGCATCTGCTATGGCGCGGGCGCCGCCGGCGCCTTGTTGCTGTTGCTGACGTTATGACCCCAACGGCCCGGTCCAGGTTGTTACGAGGCGGCGCGGCCCTGCTCGCCGCCGGCCTGGCCGCGCTGTTGACCGTCACCGGCGCGGCCTCGCGCCTGGACGACGTGTTCTACGACCTGCACCTGTCGAACTGGGGCTATGCGCCCGACGACGACGTCGTCATCGTCGCCATCGACGATCGCAGCCTCAACGAACTCGGGCAGTGGCCGTGGCCGCGCGACATCCACGCGCAGATGCTCGACCGCCTCGGCTACGCCGGCGTGCGCGGCGTCGCCCTCGACCTGGTGCTGGCCGAACCCGACCGCACCGGCGACGGCCACGATGCCGCGCTGGCCGCCTCGATGCGCCGCGTCGGCCGCGTTGCCCTGCCGGTGACCACCGCGTCGCTGCGCCAGAACGGGCCGCTGGTGGAAGTGCTGCCGACCCCGTTGATCGCGACCGCGGCGACCACGCTCGGCCACACCGACATCGAGCTCGATTCCGAAGGCACCACGCGCGAGATGTATCTGCAGGCCGGCCTGGGCGAATCGCGCTGGTCGGCGCTCGGCCTGGCCCTGATCGGGTTGGAACCGAACGTCGTGCCGCATCCCCTGCCCGGGCTGCGCCGTCCCGCGTCCGAGCAGGGCTCGCCGTATCAGCAGACCCGCGATCACCGCGTGCGCATCCGCTTCGCCGGGCCGCCGGGCACCTTCGGCCAGGTCTCGTACTCGGACGTGCTCGACGGCGAAGTGCCGGCCGAGCTGTTGCGCGGCCGCTGGGTCGTGGTCGGCGTAACCGCCAGCGGCCTCGCCCCGAGCTATCTCACGCCGATGTCCGACGTGGTGCGCATGGACGGCGCCGAGTACCAGGCCAACGTCATCGAGATGCTGCTGCACGATCGCACCATCGTGCCGATGCGGCCGCTCTGGCAAGCGTTGCTCGCCGCGGTCATGCTGTTCGCGGTGGTGCTGTTGATGCTGCACCCGCGCTTCCAGCGCCCGCTGCTGGTGACCGGCGCGGCCGCCTTGCTGACCGCGTTCGGCAGCGTCGCCCTGCTGCGCCTGGGCAATGTCTGGTTCGCGCCGGCGACCACCATCGCGATGATCGCGCTGGCCTATCTGCTGTGGATGATCGCCCACCTGCGCCACTGGCGCCGCGAGGCCAATCTCGACACCCTGACCCGTCTCGGCAACCGCCGCCGCTTCGATCATGTGCTGCTAAGCGAACTGGCCAGCGCCCGGCGCACCCGCGCGCCGCTATCGCTGGCGCTGATCGACGTCGACTTCTTCAAGGCTTACAACGACTCCGAAGGCCACCGCGCCGGCGACAAACTGCTGCGCCAGATCGCCGAGCTGATCGCTTCGCACGCGCGCCGCCCGCGCGACCTGGCCGCGCGTTTCGGCGGCGACGAGTTCGCGGTGATCCTGCCCGACACCCACGTCGAAGGCGCCGCCCGCGTCGCCGATGGCATCCTGGAAGACATGCGCAAGCTCGACGCGCGTTACGGCGAAGGCCATGCCGACCAGCGCGTCAGCCTCAGCATCGGCCTGTACACCTGCGTGCCGGGCGTCCACACCCACGTGCGCACCTTGTTCGACGGCGCCGATTCGGCGTTGTACCGCGCCAAGGAAAACGGCCGCGACCGCCGCGAAGCGACCCGGTTCGGCGAAGTCTGAGCGACGCCGGATCCGAGCCGACGACACCTGCCGTCATCGCAATGACAACACACACGACAACCCTCACGCCCCCTCTTTGGAAGGGGGCTGGGGAATTTGCTCCTGCCTTCCACACCCACCGACTTCGGCGAGCCGCCACTACATCGAAGTAAAGGTGTCGGCGCCCGCGAGGATATGGTCCCAGTCGAACTGCGAGTTCGGCCGCGACAGATGCCACAGCGTGCGCAAGCCGGCACCCGCGGCCGAATCGGTGCACGTGCCGGTCCACGCGGTGATGCTGCCGATCTGGCCCCAGCGCACGCTGAAGGCGATGGTGACCGCATTGTTCGCGCCCGGCGCCGGCGGCGCCGAATTGACCCAACCGACCAGCGGATAGAAACCGGGCGCGCCGCCGTTGGTGCGGTACTGGCCCTGGATCGCGCCGGTGCTCGGGTTGAACGAGGTGATCCTCATCTCCGAACCCATCTGGTTGCGCCACGACCCCACCGGGTTGCCGCAACGCACCGCTGCCGCCGCGTCGGCTGCTTCCTTCTGCGGTTTCTTCGCCGACACGCTGCCGCTGACCGCGAACAAGCCGAGAAGAACGAGAACTGCTCCTGCACGTTCCATGTTGCCTCCTGTCATAAGGCGGCGAGAGCGCCGCGATTTTCAAGCGATGTCGAATCGCATCGACGAATCCCGAGCCGATCTTCGAGTGCGATGGCGTCGAAGCGTTCGCGTATGCAATCGCGGCGCACTCAGGCGGCCGTTGCCGTGCGGAATGTTCGACGCGATGTCCGGCGAAGTGTCCGCTGCTTGGACCCGGGCGAACCAGACGGCCGGCGGACCACCGCGATCGCACGCCCGCTTCGCTCGCATCGAACGCGAACCACCGGCGGGCTGCTACTACGCTCGCTAACGCGCATACCGCTCAAACCGCGACTGCGCACACGCTTCGTCGCGGCGAGGCTGAACGACGAAACTCATCGCGCGTATGCACGCGCAAATCAGTCCGACAACGTGATGCGCGTCGCGGATCGACGGCGTGCGTATCGGTGCCGACGCACTGCGGCGAGGCTTCGCCATCGCCCATAACGAAAAGGGCCGGCAATGCCGGCCCTTTCGATTCATCGATGACGAACCCGCTAAGCGGATCGATCAACCGGCGTTGCGGTCGCGACGCTGGCCCGGCTGCGCGCCTGCGCCGCCGCGATGCTGCTTCGGACCGGCATGCGCGTGACGCGGGGCCGGCTTGCCGTGCGGACGATGCGCCGGCTTGCGCGGTCCGTTGTTGCCGCGGTTGTTGCCGCCCGGGCTGCGCGCGCCCGGTGCATCCGAACCCATGCGGATCGGACGCGACGGCTCGTAGCCGGGCACCGTCACCATCTCGATGTCGTCCTTGAGGATGCGCTGGATCTGGCGCAGCAGGCCGCCTTCGTCCGGCGAAACCAACGACAGCGCTTCGCCCGTGGCGCCGTTGCGGCCGGTGCGGCCGATGCGGTGCACGTAGTCTTCGGCGACCATCGGCAGATCGAAGTTGATCACCAGCGGCAGGCTCGGGATGTCGAGACCGCGCGCGGCGACGTCGGTGGCGACCAGCACGCGGGCCTTGTTCGCCTTGAAGTCGCGCAGGGCTTTCTGGCGCTGGGCCTGGCTCTTGTTGCCGTGGATCGCGACCGACTTGAGGCCGGCTTCTTCCAACTGCTCGGCCAGGCGGTTGCAACCGTGCTTGGTGCGGCCGAACACGATCACCTGATCGTTCGGACGCTTGGCCAGGATGTCGATCAGCAGATCGCGCTTGCGGCCGCCGTCGACCGGATGCACGCGATGGGTGATGGCTTCGGCGACCAGGCTGTTGGCGGCGATCTGCACCTGCTGCGGATTGCGCATGAACTCCAGCGCAAGCTGCTTGATCTGGGTTTCGAACGTGGCCGAGAACAACAGCGTCTGGCGCGACTGCGGCAGGCGGCCGAGGATGCGCTTGATCGCCGGCAGGAAGCCCATGTCGAGCATGCGGTCGGCTTCGTCCATGATCAGCATCTCGACGCCGTCGAGCTTGGCGCTGCCGCGCTCGAGGTGGTCGATCAGGCGGCCCGGGGTGGCGACGAGCACGTCGACGCCGCGGCGCAGCGCATCGAGCTGCGGGCCCATGCCGGCGCCGCCGAAGATGGCGTGGATGTTGAGGCGCAGATACTTGGCGTAACCGCGCAGGCTGTCGCTGACCTGCAGCGCCAATTCGCGCGTCGGCGCGAGGATCAGCACGCGCGGCTTGCGCTGGGTGTTGCCCTGGGTGGTGGCGAGGCGGTGCAGCAGCGGCAGGCCGAAGGCCGCCGTCTTGCCGGTACCGGTTTGAGCGCCGCCGAGCAGGTCGTGGCCGGCCAGCGCGAGCGGGATCGCTTCGCTCTGGATCGGCGTCGGGGTGGTGTAGTTCTGTTCGGAAAGCGCGCGCAGCAACGCGGGCGCAAGCCCAAGCGATTCAAACGTCATGTTGGAACTCCAGTGGTTCGCGATGCGGCCTCGCCCGGCGCCCGTCGAAACGGGCGCACGATCGAGACGATCGCGTGATGACCCCAGCGTTCCCTTGAACCGCGCTGCGAGTATCTGATTTGACGGCGCCGGATGCTCCGGGCCGTGTCTGCGCTACGAAAGACGTGCGGGATAAAAAGTCGCGCCGGCGAATCCGAGAACTCGGTGCGGGGCGACAGGCAACCTGGGAAACGTACCCTTGCGGGGAGGCAGCCGTGCGCTGAACGGGGCGAACTCTACTCGAAAGCCCGTGAAACCGCCAGCTGGGTTCCACGGTGGGTGTCAGCGGGCGGTCATATGGTGGGGGGCGGAGGCCTTGTCCTGGGTGGGTTTGGGGTGGTCGGGGCGGCCGGGGTTGGGTCGGGGCTGGGGATGGGATGGTCGGCTTGGTCTTGCGGTTGATCCCCGTCGGGGCTGCGACCAGAGTCCATTTTGAGTTGCGTTCGCCCGAATCGGTAACCCGAAGTTGCACCTTGGCGACCGTCTTCTGGGTGGCCGGCCCCACCCTATTCGGTGATCGGGGCGCCGCGAGGCCGCGGCAACGCGGTCGCGGCTTGCGCCGCTCCTACCCAAGAGCACGACGCCCCTTGCCCTTGCCCTTGCCCTTGCCCTTGCCGTTGCCGTTGCCGTTGCCGTTGCCGTTGCCGTTGCCGTTGCCGAGATTTTGATCTGCTTTGTTGCTTTGTTGCTTTGCCGCTTTGCCGCTTTGTTGCTTTACCGGTCAAGTGGAGACCCGGAGGGCGGCGCACAGGACGTGCGCCGTTTTTCGATAGGACAAGGATGTCCTATC